>NZ_JANCLM010000054.1:0-34671 GCF_024259445.1 Pseudomonas sp. DVZ6 | reverse complement strand
CCGAGCGCCGCCCGCGCGGCGCATCGCGGCGCAAGGCCGCTCCTACATCTGTTTCGGGCCAATTATGCCTGTGAAAGTATCGGCGCCTGCCTTGGTGCATGCCTCAAGTCGTGCGCAGCGGCAGTGGTGACCACGCTGAAACCGCGTCGGACCAACAAGGCGGACCAGGTAATGGCCCAGGAGCGATTGGCCCGAAACAAATGTGGGAGCGGGCTCGCCCCGCGATGCGCCGCGCGGGCGGCGCTCGATCTCATAGGCGCCAGAGACCCCTCGGCGAACACCTCTGGAACACAACGCACCCCCAAGGCGAACACCTCGCACACACAACCCAATCCCAAGACAGGCACCTCCCACATCTGTTTTGGGCCAGTCTGTCCTGTAATAAGGTTATCGCTGTCCGCCTTGTTGGCCCGACGCAGTTTCGGCGTGGGCACCACCGATTATCCTGCCGAACGCACCCCCACCGCCCTGCGGGAATGGCCGCGCGTGGTGACGATTCCCAGGAACGAGATCACGATCGCCAGGCTCAGGGTGGCGGTTACCTCGGCGCGGTGCTCCTCGGTGAACATCATCACGGCCAGGGCGCCACTGATGAACAGGATCACCGCCCAGGTCAGCCAGGGGAACAGCCACATGCGGAACTTGAGGTTGGCGTTCTCGCGCTCCAGCCGCCCACGCATGCGCAGTTGCGAAATGGCGATCACCAGGTACACCAGCAGCGCGATGGCGCCGGAGCTGGCGAGCAGGAACTCGAACACGCCCTTGGGCGCGAAGTAGTTGAGGATGGCGATGGCCGCGCCGATCAGGGTGCTGCCGAACACCGCGGCGCGAGGGACACCCACCTTGGAAGTGTTCTTCAGCAAGGCCGGCGCATCACCCCGCTTGGCCAGCGAGTACATCATCCGTGAGGCAATATAGATAGAAGAGTTCATGCAGCTGGTTACCGCGATCAGCACCACGAAGTCGACCATCAGCGCCGCGTTGGGGATGTTCATGATTTCCAGCGCGCGCTGGTAGGAACCCACCACCGCCAGCTGCGGGTCATTCCACGGCACTACCGAGATGATCACGAAGATCGACAATATATAGAAGGTGCTGATGCGCCAGATCACCGAACGGGTGGCCTTGGCGATATTGCGCGCCGGGTCGCTGGACTCGGAGGCGGCAATGGTCACCGCCTCGGTGCCGATGAAGCTGAACATTACGGTGATGAAGGCGCCGACCACCGCGGACCAGCCCTTGGGCGCGAAGCCGCCGTGCTCATCCACCAGGGTGCTCAGCCCACTGACCTCGCGTTCCGGCAACCAGCCCGCCAGCGCGGCGAAGCCCAGGCCGATGAAACCGAGAATGGCGGTGACCTTGAGAATGGCGAACCAGAACTCGAACTCACCGTACTTGGCCACGCTGAACAGGTTGGTGCAGGCCAGCAGCAGCACCGAGGCCAGGGCGAAGATCCAGCTGTCCACCTGGGGGAACCAGGCGTTGAGCACATGCCCGGCAGCCAGTGCCTCGATGGGGATCACCAGCACCCAGAACCACCAGTACAGCCAGCCGATGGTGTAGCCGGCCCAGCGACCGATGGCCTGGTCGGCGTAGGTGGAAAACGAGCCGGTGTCGGGGTGGGCCACGGCCATTTCGCCGAGCATGCGCATGACCAGCACCACCAGGGTGCCGGCCACGAAATAGGAGAGGATGGTGGCCGGACCGGCCGCCGCGATGGCGTGTCCGGAGCCGACGAAGAGCCCCGCGCCGATGATGCCGGCGATGGACAGCATCGTTACGTGACGTGGCTTGAAACCTTGAGCAAGGTTGCCATCAGTTCCCACGGTGTTCATTGGTCTTGTTCTCTTTTTGCTGACACAAGGAAGGGACGGGCAGGCGCGGGCGAAATGGTCTCCTCGGCTAAGGGCGGAGTACGTTGCGCACGCTCTGTTACGGCCTTCTCAAGCGCCATGGCAACGCACCGTGGGGATGCGGGCTTCACTTTAAGCCGGGCGCGGCGCCAGCAAAATGCTCGAAAACGTCAGACAACTGTTCGATCACGACACCGCGTGCCCATGCACGTCAGTCAAGCCCCTCGGCATGCCTGTTTGCGTCAGTCGCGGTCGCGTAGATAGTCCCAGTAGAAGTTCACCACCGCGAACACCACGATCACCGTGACGATCATCAGGCCGATCTGCAGGTTGCTCATGGGGCCTCCCGTTGAGTCATCTGTAGGAGCGGGCTTGTCCCGCGATTGCGATCATGGGGGACGACATCGTTGTGCGGCCCGGCGCTGTCGCGGGGCAAGCCCGCTCCTACAGTGCTGCGATGTCTGCCCGAACGGGCCAGGCGCTTGAGCGCCAGCACCATGAGCACGCCCAGCAGCATCATCGCCAGCACCAGCACTGCATACGCCAGCCACCATGGCACGCCCGCGGTCATCATGCTGAACTCGGACATGCCGCCAATGCTGGCGATCAGGTTCAGCGGCAGGAACACCACGTTGATCAGGGTGAGCTTGCGCAGGGTCTCGTTCATCGCGTTGTTGGCCAGGTTGCCGCGGGCGTCCATCAAGCCGGCGAACACCGTCGAGTAGATCTCGGCCTGCTTGTGGCACTGGTTGTTCTCGATGACCAGGTCGTCGATCAGCGCCAGCACCTCGGGGTTGAAATGACGCTTCTCGCCATGGGCGCGCAGGCGCGAGAGCACCGCGCCATTGCTGTGGATGGCATTGATATAGTGGATCAAGCTTTCGCTGAGGTTGAACATCTGCATCAGGTGGTGGTTCTCCAGCGACTGCTCGAAACGTTGCTGCAGTTCGCGGGCGACCATCTTGATCACCTTCAGGTGCCCCAGGTAGTGGTGCAGGTTGTCGAGCAGGATGGCCAACAACACATCCATCGGATCGTGCAGTGCATGGCGCTGTCCGAGGCCGTCGAGCAGGGAGGCGTCCGGGGCGATCAACACCAGGTGGCCGTCGACCATCAGCATGCCGAAGGAAGACACCTGGAAGGCGAAACTGTCTCCCCCGGTGTAGCTCTCCGGGCGCTTCCAGATCAGGAACAGGCCATCGCGGTGCAGTTCGATGCGCGACACCTCGTCCGGTTCGACGAACAGCAGCACCTCGCAATCGAGCCCTTCGCGCTTGCGCAACTGACCATGGGCCAGGCTGTAGCTTTCGATCATGCCAGCACCTCGTTACCAGGCTTGCCCCCGGCGCTTCTGCTCCAGGCGGCGGATGAATTCCTCCAGCACCAGGGTGTAGAGGTCGTCGTGCAGGTAGGCGTCCTCGATGCCGGCGTCGAGGTTGGGGTTGTCGTTGACCTCGATCACCACCACCCGATCACCGACCTGCTTGAGGTCGACGCCATACAGGCCATCGCCGATCAGGTTGGCGGCCTTCACCGCCAGCTCCACCACCGCCCGCGGCGCCTCGTGCACGGCCAGGGTGCGGCACTCGCCGTTGACCTCGTCGCGCTGGGCCTGGTGGTTGAAGATCTGCCAGTGGCCCTTGGACATGAAGTACTGGCAGGCGAAGATCGGCTTGCGATTGAGCACGCCGATACGCCAGTCGTATTCGGTGTAGAGGTATTCCTGGGCCAGCAGCAGCACCGAGTGCTCGAACAGTTCGCCGGTAGCGGCCTGGAGTTCGGCGGGGTCCTTGACCTTGATCACGCCCTGGGAGAAACAGCCGTCGGGTATCTTCAGCACCAGCGGAAAGCCCAGCCGCTCGCCGATGCCTTCCAGGGCCTGGGGGTTGTCGCGGTAGAGGATCTCGCTGGCCGGCATGGCCAGGCGATGGCTGCGCAGCAGGTCGGTCAGGTAGACCTTGTTGGTGCAGCGCAGGATCGACGCCGGGTCGTCCATCACCACCAGCCCTTCGCTCTCGGCCTTCTTGGCGAAGCGGTAGGTGTGATTGTCGACGCTGGTGGTCTCGCGGATCAGCAGCGCGTCGTATTCGGCCAGGCGGGCGTAGTCCTTCTTGCCGATCAGCTCGACATCGACCCCCAGTTGGCGCCCGGCGCGAATGAAGTGCTCTAGCGCCTTGGGGTTGGACGGCGGCAGCGCTTCGTCGGGGTCGTGGAGGATCGCCAGGTCGTAACGCGCCACCCGCCGCGAGCGCGGCTGGCGCCAGATCCGGCGACTGAAGCCATCGAGGGCGTTGGCGAACGGGTCCTGCTGGTCTTCGCGCAACTTGTGCAGCGCGCCGGCCTTGACCCCGGCGATATGCCAGGCGCTGGTCTTGCGGAACTCCACCAGCAGAATCGGACACGGGAAACTTTCGAACAGCTGGCGGGCGATGTCCTGCAGCGGTTCCAGATCGGTACGGCCGAAATACAGGGTCAGGGTGAACCCTTCGGTTTCGCCGTAGGGGTGATTGGCCAAGGCGCTCTCGAGGCTGCGCGCCATGTCGTCGAGGGCCAATCCGTATAACGACTTGCGGGTCAACTCACTGATACTTCTGACCGAGGGAATGACTTTATGCCCGCGTGCCTCGGCCAACAACGAACAATAATAACCGTGACCTAGATATTTATAATTTCGACATAGGTTTATTACCTGGACACGTTTGCCGTTATCGGCCTCGCGTGGCTCCTCCAGGTATTCCTGGGCTGTCACGACATCCTCGCTGGGCAGGTACGAAGCCCAGTCTTCACGCCGTTCCACGATGATCACCAGCTGACTTGACTTGTTATCCAGGGTCAGTGGATAAATAACACCAGTTGTACTTGAGTGTGAACTTTCCCCGGGCCAGCCAGGTAAGGGTTCCTGAAACGAAGACATGTTTGAAGCCCTGTGTTGGGTAGACACGGTTTCTATTAAGCACGAAGTTTTTCGAATGTCCCGTTTCATTACGCAACTTTTACGGCGGCCCTATGCACATCGAATTTCGCCTGGCAACTGTTGACGACCTGCCGGCCCTGCTGGCGCTGGAGAACCAGTGCTTCGCCCTCGACCGGCTGACCCCACGCAGCTTTCGCTGGATGCTGTCCCACGCCAATGCCAGCCTGCTGGTGGCGCAACGCGACGGCCAGCTGATGGGCTATGCATTGTTGCTGTTCCACCGCGGCACCTCGCTGGCCCGCCTGTATTCCATCGCCATTGCCGAACAGGCGCGTGGCCATGGCCTTGGCGCCCGCCTGCTGGAACAGGCCGAAGGCTGCGCCCTGGAGCACGAGCGCGCCTACTTGCGTCTTGAAGTACGCACTGACAATCCAAAAGCCATCGCCCTGTACGAACGCCACGGCTACCGTCGTTTCGCCCAGGTCGACGACTACTACGAGGACCACACCAGCGCCCTGCGCTACGAGAAGCGCATCCTCCAGCACCCGACGGGCGAGACGCGACCGGTCCCCTACTACGCCCAGACCACCGACTTCACCTGCGGCCCGGCCTGCCTGCTGATGGCCATGGCCGCGCTGCAACCGCAGCGCCCGCCGAGCCGTCGCGAGGAACTGCGCCTGTGGCGCGAGGCGACCACGGTGTTCATGACCTCCGGTCACGGCGGCTGCAGCCCTCATGGGCTGGCGCTGGCCGCCTGGCGCCGGGGCTTTCGCGTCAGGCTGCTGCTCAATACCGAGGGGCCGCTGTTTCTCGACGGTGTGCGCCAGCCCGGCAAGAAGGAAGTCATGCGCCTGGTCCATGAGGACTTCTGCGCCGAGTTGCAGGACAGCGACGTGGTAGTCGCGCGGCAGGCGCCCAATCTGCCCCGGGTACTGGCCGAAGGCGGCCTGGCGCTGGTACTCATCAGCAACTACCGGCTGACCGGCAGCAAGGCGCCGCACTGGGTGCTGGTCACCGCCTGCGACGACGACTTCGTCTACCTGCACGACCCCGACACCGACCACGCTCGTCACCGGCAGGTGCTGGACTGCCAGCACCTGCCGGTCAGCCACCAGGAGTTCCAGCGCATGAGCCTGTTCGGCGGTCGCAAGTTGCGGGCGGCGGTGGTGGTGTATGCAGGGAGTGAAACTGCGGCGTAAACAGAGACCGCCGGCTGACTGCGGTGCGGGCGGCCATCTTTCTACGTCTGCCCTCACCGCGATGGCACAAACCCTTACAACTTTTCATCCACGCTGCGGTTAACGTTCACCCTCACTTCACGGACCGGTATGGACGCCATGACACTCTTCCTCGACGACCCCGCACTCGCGCAGGTCGAGCACTACCGCGACGACCCGCACCTGCGCGCCGAACTCAACGCCCTCACCCGCCAGACCTATGGCTTCGACTTCGAAGCCTGGTACCAAGCCGGCTTCTGGCAAGCCGACAACCAGCCGTGCTCACTGGTTCGCGACGGGAAGATGCTGGCCAACGCCTCGGCCAACCTGCTCGATTTCACCCTGGATGGCCAGCACCTGCGCTGCGTCCAGATCGGTACGGTAATGACCGCGCCGCAGGCACAGGGCCGTGGCTATAGCCGTTTCCTGATGGAGGTGCTGGTGGAGCGCTGGGCAAGTAACTGCGACTTGCTGTACCTGTTCGCCAACAGCACCGTACTCGATCTATATCCCAGGTTCGGTTTTCGCCGAGTGGTCGAACACGAGTACTACCAGCCCTGGTCGGCGCAACCACGGGCCACAACCTTCCACCCGGTGAACCTGGATGATGGCGAACAACGTCAACGTTTCATCGATGCGGTGGAAAAGAGTTGTCCACAGGCGCGATTGAGCCTGGTGCCGAATGTGCCGCTGACGATGTTCTATTGCGATGGGCCCTACCGGGAGGCCTTGTTCCATTCCTCGGAGCATGAGGCGTATGTGGTGATGGAACAGGATGGCGAGCGGATGGTGCTGGTGGACGTGTTCTGCGAACGCGAACTGGCGCTGGCCGATGTGCTGGCTGAACTGGTCACGGCAACCACGCGGGAGGTGGTGCTGGGGTTCGCGCCGCTGAACTGCGAAGGCTTCGCGACACGGGTTGTGGATAACGATGATGCGTTGTTCGTCTGGGGAGCGGCACCTACCCGTGTCGATGGGCAGGTGCTGATGTTTCCATTGCTCTCCCATACCTGAATCGCGGGGCAAGCCTGCCACCATGTCACCAGGTCAGGCAGATCTTGCCAAAATGCTTGTTGCTCTCCTGGTACTTGAAGGCCTCGACCATCTGCTCCAGCTCGAAGTGCTTGTCCACCACCGGCCGCAGGCCATTGGCGTCGATGGCGCGGACCATCGCCTGCTGCTGGGCGCGACTGCCCACCAGCACGCCCTGCAGACGGATCTGCCGTACCAGCGCCTGCACCAGCGGCAGCTGTCCGGCCACGCCAGTGAGGATGCCGATCAGCGACACATGCCCGCCGATACGCGCGGCGATCATCGACTGCTCCAGCGTGGCCGGGCCACCAACCTCGATCACATGGTCCACGCCGCGTCCGCCGGTCAGCGCACGAACCTTTTCGCCCCAGGCGGGCGTGGTCTTGTAGTTGATCAGGTGATCCGCGCCGAGCGCCTTGAGACGCTCCAGCTTGGCATCGCTGGACGAGGTGGCGATCACCGTGGCGCCGGCCAGCTTGGCGAATTGCAGGGCGAAGATCGAAACGCCACCGGTGCCCTGCACCAATACGCTGTCGCCGGGCTTGAGGTGGTCATCGCTCATCAGGGCGCGCCAGGCAGTGACGCCGGCGGTGGTAAGGGTCGCCGACTCGGCATGACTGTAGCCCTTGGGCGCGAGGGTGAAGGAGCTGGCCCGGGCAGTCACCTGTTCACGGGCATAGCCGTCGATGCCGTCACCCGGCACGCTGGCAAAGCCCTCGACCTGAGCCTGGCCATCGAGCCAGTCGGGGAAGAAGGTGCTGACCACCGCATCACCAACCTGGAACTCGCTGACCCCGGCGCCCACCGCAATCACTTCGCCGGCACCATCGGCCATGGGGATGCGCCGCTCGCTCGGCCCCCACATGCCGCTGACCACGGCGAAGTCGTGGTAGTTGAGGGAGCTGGCGTGCAGGCGCACGGTGATCTCGCCGGCCTTGGGCGCGGCGGTTTCGCAGGTGCCGACCTGGACCTTGTCGTAGCCGCCGCCGGGCAGGACGTAGAGGGCCTTGGTGCTCATGGGTGGGTCTCCATCAAGGGAAAAGATGCAGTGCAGCTTAGACAGGTCTGGAGGATCGCGGGGCATGCCATCGCCAAGGTGACACAATTCCCCTGTAGGAGCGGCCTTGTGCCGCGAAAGGGCTGCGCAGCGGCCCCAGCCATTTTGGCTCTGATGATCCTGGGGCTGCTTTGCAGCCCTTTCGCGGCGCAAGGCCGCTCCTACAGAGGGATTGTGCAGGGCATGAGAGGCATCAGCCGAGCAACGCCCTCAGCGCCCGGCAATCGGCCGCATGCCAGTCGGCCAGCTGCGGCCATGGGTTGTCCGGCAGGTTGACCAGCACGGTGCGGGTGCCCGCGGCCCGGCCGCAGTCGAGGTCGAAGCGGTAGTCGCCGACCATCACCATCTCACCGGGGCTCACGTCCCAGGCGCGGGCGATCTGCAGCAGCCCGTCAGGGCTGGGCTTGGGCGCCGCCTCGTCGCGCCCGAGGATGTGCTCGACCGGGAAGCAGTCGGCCAGGCCGATGGCCTCGAGGGTGACATGGGCCAGTTCGCGGGCATTGCGGGTGAGGATGGCCAGCCGGCAATCACGCCCGGCCAGTTCACGCACCAGCTCCACTGCGCCGTCAGCGGCCTTGGAGGCGATTGCCAGGTCGCGCTCGTGCTCCAGCAGCCAGGCATGCTTGGCCGCCGCTTCCGCCGCCGGCAAGGCGGCCAGGTGGGTGAGGATGTCGTGGTCGGACGGGATGTCGAGCGCCTCGCGGATGGCCGCGAAGTCATGCACGGCGATCGTCAGGGTGCCATCCATGTCGAACACCCAGTGGCGAATATCCCCGAGGCTCATGCCCAGTCCTTGCGATGGCGGATCAGGCCTTCCTGGGTGGACGAGGCCACCAGTTGCCCGGCGCGGTTGAAGATGCTGCCACGGCAGAAACCGCGGGCGTTGCCGGCCCAGGGGCTGTCGGTGGCGTATAGCAGCCACTCATCGGCGCGCAGGTCACGGTGGAACCACAGCGAATGGTCGAGACTGGCGATCTGCATGTCCTTGCGCCACACCGACTTGCCATGGGGCAGCAAGGAAGTGGTCAGCAGGCCGAAGTCCGAGGCGTAGGCCAGCAGGTACTTGTGCAGCGCCGGGATGTCCGGGAGGTTGCCGTCGGCGCGGAACCAGGCGTACTTGATTGGTTCGCCCGGCTTGGGGTCGAACGGATCACGCTCGGTGATCGGGCGGATCTCGATGGGCTTGGCGCACAGCACCTTCTCGCGGATACGCTCGGGCAACTTGTCGGCCATGGCACTGGCCAGCTCGACTTCACTGGGCAGGTTTTCCGGGCCGACCACGTCCGGCATCTGCGCCTGGTGCTCGAAACCGTCCTCGTCGTACTGGAACGATGCGCTGCAGGTGAAGATCGGCTGGCCCTTCTGGATCGCCGTGACCCGCCGGGTGCTGAAGCTGCCGCCGTCGCGCACGCGGTCCACCGAATAGACCACCGGCATGCTGGCATCGCCCGGGCGCAGGAAGTAACCGTGCAGCGAATGCACGTGGCGGGCGTCCTCGACCGTCTGGCTGGCCGCCGACAGCGACTGGCCGAGCACCTGGCCACCGTACAGCTGGCGGAAGCCCAGGTCCTGGCTGCGTCCGCGGAACAGGTTCTCCTCGATCGACTCGAGGCTCAGCAAGTCGACCAGATCGTCGAGTACGTGGCTCATGGGGTTCTCCTGGCAAGGCAATACGGCGCGGTTATACCGGCGAATGATACAGGGTTTTGCCGTTCGTCCCGTCGTACGAATGGCGACCTATTCAGCCGCGCAGGTTCTGTTGCCAGCGGTCGCGGTCGATGCGGTACAGCACATGGGGGCGTAGCGGATCGCCGACGGGCAGCCGCGGGTGCTCGAAGCTGCCCGCCAGGTCCTGGACCATGCCGATGGCCTGCATCACCTTCTGCGATGGCAGGTTGGCCTCGGTGGTGAACGAAACCACCTCGTCCAGGTGCAACTGGGCGAAGGCACAACGCAGGCAGGCCCAGGCCGCCTCGCTGGCGAAGCCCAGCCCCCAGTGGCGGCGGGCCAGGCGCCAGCCGATCTCCACCGCCGGGCCGAACGGGGCGGCGAAGTTGACGTTGAGCAGGCCGGTCATGCCGATGAAGGCGCCGCTGTCCTTGCGCTCCAGGGCCCAGAGGCCGAAGCCGTACTCGTTGAAATGACCACGGATCCGGCCGATCAGCGCCGCCGCCTCGACCCGGGTCATCGGCGCGGGGAAATAGCGCATAACCTGCGGGTCGGCGCACAGGGCGGCGAACTCGCGCAGGTCGTCGTCCTGCCATTGGCGCAACACCAGGCGCGGGCTTTCCAGTTCGAGAATGGGGGTCATCGGCACGGCTCCGAAATCACGGTCTGGCAGTGTACAGCGTAGGCCGCGTGCATCAGCCAGCCGATGCTTTTTTCACATCGGCTTCACCGCCCCCCGACAGGCCGCTTCGCACAATGCCGCCACTATCGCGGCCTTCGTCGACGCCGCACTGCCATCGGAGTGACGCATGCACCCCAGCAACACCCTGCACAACCCGGCCCTGCTGGCCCCCCGCAAACGCCGCCGCTCGCGCACCGTGGTCGGCGCCGTCATCGGCCTGCTCCTGACACTGGCCGGGGCCAGCACCTGGCTAGCGACGAGGACGCACATCGTGAACCTTGGCAATGAGCAACAGTTGAGCGACAGCGGCCTGCTGCAGGACTGGAAGGAAGGCGCGGTGATCGTGATGATTCGCCATGCCGAACGCTGCGACAGTGCCCCGGGGCCGTGCCTGGACGATCCAACCGGCATCACCGTGTCCGGCAGCCAGGCGGCGCAACGGGTAGGCCAGGGCTTGCAGCAACTGGGGCTGGCCGGCGCCGACCTGCTCAGCAGCCCGAAGCTGCGCACCCGCCAGACCGCGCACTTCATCCTCGGCCAGGTCGTGACCAGCGAAGACTGGCTGGAGCGCTGCGACCGCCCGTTCCCGGCCGAGGCCATGGCCCGCAAGCGGCCCGGGCACAACCTGGTGCTGGTGACCCACAACGGTTGCATCGATCACTTCGCGCGCCAGCAGCATGTGCCGGGCGGTGAACGCGAGAGCGGTTATGCCAGCGCGCTGTTCGTGTCGGTGGATGGCAACGGCAAGGCGCGGATTCTTGGGCGGATGAACGAGCCGGACTGGCAAAGGGTGCTGGCCTCGGCCGACAAGTGATCGGCTACCAGCAATTCGCCATCCCCTGTGGGAGCGGGTTTACCCGCGAAGCAGCCAGCGCGGTCTCTGGCACCCGCTATGCGGGTGATCGCGGGTGAACCCGCTCCCACAGAAGCCAGCAAAGCTGGCAAGATCGGTGCTCGCCCCCACCGCACCGACACCATGCCCCTGCCGCTGATCTACCACGACGACTACAGCCCCGAGTTCCCGCCGGACCATCGCTTCCCGATGGACAAGTTCCGCTTGTTGCGCGATCACCTGGTGGACAGTGGCCTGACCACCGATGCCGCCCTGCTGCGCCCGGAGATCTGTCCCAACGACATCCTCGCCCTGGCCCATGACCGCGACTACATCGAGCGCTACATGAACGGCGAACTGTCCCGCGAGGACCAGCGCCGCCTCGGCCTGCCCTGGAGCGAGGCCCTGGCCCGGCGCACCGTGCGCGCCGTGGGTGGTTCGCTGCTGACCGCCGAGCAGGCGCTGCAACATGGCATCGCCTGCCACCTGGCTGGCGGCACCCATCACGCCCACTACGACCACCCGGCCGGCTTCTGCATCTTCAACGACCTGGCGGTGATCAGCCGTTACCTGTTGGAGGCCGGTCGCGTGCACCGGGTGCTGATCTTCGACTGCGACGTGCACCAGGGTGATGGCACCGCGCGCATGCTCCACGACACGCCGGAGGCGATCACCGTGTCGCTGCACTGCGAGCAGAACTTCCCGGCACGCAAGGCCCAGAGCGACTGGGACATCCCCCTGCCCCGCGGCATGCACGACAGCGCCTACCTCAAGGTGGTCGAAGACGCGCTGAACTACCTGCTGCCGCTGTACCAGCCCGACCTGGTGCTGTACGACGCCGGCGTCGATGTGCACAAGGACGACGCCCTGGGTTACCTGCAACTGACCGACGCAGGCCTGGCCGCCCGCGACGAGCACGTGTTGCGCCAGTGCCTGGGCCGCGACATCCCGGTGATGGGCGTGATCGGCGGCGGCTACAGCAAGGATCGTGAAGCCCTGGCCCGGCGCCACGGCATCCTCCACCACAGCGCGGCGCGGGTGCTCGGTTGTTCACAATGACTGTGGAACCGCTTGTGGATAACCTGCGGGAAAGCCGCTCCAGCCCTTTAACTGCCTGAGCTGCAAAGAATTGATCGTTTTTTGAGCAGTGTCGTGACAGGCCCCGCTGAGGTAGAATGTGCGGTCTTTTCCACAGCCTGTCGCCCGCCATGAACGATCCCCGCCCTGCCTCCCGCCCCCTAGTCGCCGTGATCGGCGGCGGCCCCGCCGGCCTGATGGCCGCCGAGACCCTGGCCCGGCGCGGGATGGCGGTAGAAGTGTTCGACGCCATGCCCTCGGTGGGCCGCAAGTTTCTGCTGGCCGGCGTCGGCGGCATGAACATCACCCATTCCGAGCCCTACCCCGCCTTCGTCGGCCGTTACGGCGCACGCCAGGGCGAGATCGACACGCTGCTGCGCGACTTCGATGGCGAGGCCCTGCGCCAGTGGATTCACGGCCTGGGCATCGAAACCTTCGTCGGTACCTCGGGCCGCGTGTTCCCTCGCGACATGAAGGCCGCGCCGCTGCTGCGCGCCTGGCTCAAGCGCCTGCGCGAGTCCGGCGTGGTTATCCACACCCGGCACCGCTGGTTGGGCTGGACAGCCGAAGGTGCCCTGCGGATCAGTTATCCACAAGGCGAGCTGCAGGTACGGGCCGACGCCGTGGTGCTGGCCCTGGGTGGCGGCAGCTGGGCACGCCTGGGCTCGGACGGTGCCTGGGTGCCGCTGCTGGCCGAACGCGGTGTGGATATCTCTGCGCTGCGGGCGAGCAACTGCGGTTTCGAGGTCGAGGGCTGGAGTGATCTGCTCAAGGACAAGTTCGCCGGCGCCCCGCTGAAGAACATCGCCCTTGCCATACCCGGCGCCGCGTCGCGCAAGGGCGAATTCATCCTCACCGCCCAAGGGGTGGAGGGCAGCCTGGTGTATGCCTGGTCGGCGGCCCTGCGGGAGGCGATTGACCGCGACGGGCGGGCGACGCTGCTGCTCGACCTGCTGCCGGACCGGCCTGTGGACAAGATTGCCCAGGCCCTGGCCAAGCCCAGGGGATCGCGGTCGATGGCCAAGCACCTGCACGGCCAGCTCGGGATCGACGGGGTGAAGGCGGCCTTGTTGCGCGAGTTGACCGACCAGGCGACCTTTGCCGACCCCGAGCGCCTGGCGGCGGCGATCAAGGCATTGCCGATCATGCTGGTGCGGGCCCGGCCGCTGGACGAGGCGATCAGCAGTGCTGGTGGCGTAAGGTTCGAAGGATTGGATGAGGGGCTGATGGCGCGCAACCTACCCGGGGTGTTCTGCGCGGGGGAGATGCTGGATTGGGAGGCGCCGACTGGGGGGTACCTGCTGACGGCGTGTTTTGCCAGTGGTTTGCGGGCAGGAAATGCTGCGGCGGATTGGTTAATGCGTCAGGTCAGGTAGATTGCCGGGGCTGCTACGCAGCCCTTTCGCGGCACAAGGCCGCTCCTACAGGGTGATGCGCGGTCCTCTGTAGGAGCGGCCTTGCCGAGGCGTCGGACCGGCCGGAAAGGGCGGCAAAGCGGCCCCCAAAATCTCAAGGCTTACGCTTGCCCGGTTTGCCACCAAAGCTCGGCACCTTGCGCACCGCCTTGACCGCCGGCGCCGAAGCCCCCGCCTCCTCGCTGTCCATCCAGCGCCCCAGACCACGCTTGGCACTGTTCTCTTTCGGTTTCTTGGGCTTCTTCGGCTTTTTCAGCACCTGGCCACTGGCATCGGTCACCGGCACCCGGTGATCGGGGATGAAGTCCGGCTCCTCATGGCGCGGCAGCACCTGGCGGATCAGCGTCTCGATCGACGCCAGCAGTTGCACCTCGTCGGCACACACCAACGAAATCGCTTCGCCCTTGTTGCCCGCGCGACCGGTACGACCGATACGGTGCACATAGTCCTCGGCGACGATCGGCAGGTCGAGGTTGACCACCAGCGGCAGGTCGTCGATGTCCAGGCCACGGGCGGCCACATCGGTGGCCACCAGCACCTGGATCTCACGGGCCTTGAAGGTGTCCAGGGCACGCTGGCGGGTGGCCTGCGGGCGGTCGCCGTGGATACCGTCGGCGTTCACGCCCTCGGCCAGCAGACGCTCGACCAGCTGATCCACGCCATTGCGGGTCTTGGCGAACACCAGCACCTGCTTCCAGCGCTGCTTGCGCAACAGGTGGCAGAACAGGTCGGCCTTGCGCTTCTTGTCCACCGGCACCAGCCATTGCTTGACCGTGTTGGCAGCGGCATTGCGCGGGCTGACTTCGATGCTCAACGGGTCGTTCAGCGCCAGGCCTGCGAGCATGCGGATCTGGTCGGAGAAGGTGGCGGAGAACAGCAGTGTCTGGCGCTTGCGCGGCAACGCCGCATACACCGCTTGCAGCTCTTCGGCGAAACCCAGGTCGAGCATGCGGTCGGCTTCGTCGAGCACCAGGGTCTGCACCTGGCCGAACTTGATGGCGTTCTGGCGGAACAGGTCGAGCAGACGGCCCGGGGTGGCCACCAGCAGGTCGACGCCGCGGCGCAGGCGCATCATCTGCGGGTTGATGCTGACGCCGCCGTACACCGCGTAGGTGGACAGCGGCAGGTTCTCGGCGTACTCACGCACGTTGGCGTGGACCTGCTCGGCCAGTTCGCGGGTCGGCACCAGCACCAGCGCGCGCACCGAGTTGCTGGCGACCTTCTCCCCTTCCAGCGCAAGGCGCTGCAGTACCGGCAGGGCGAAGCCGGCGGTCTTGCCGGTACCGGTCTGGGCGGCGGCCATCAGGTCGCGGCCGGCGAGCACGGCGGGGATGGCCTTGGCCTGGACCGGGGTGGGCGTGGTGTAGTCCAGCGTCTGCAGGGTGCGCAGCAGCGGTTCGATCAGGCCGAGTTGGGCGAAATTCATGGCAATACCGTCAGGGGTTCAGCGAAGGCGGCAAGTTTACCCCAGCACCACGGTGGCCCAAAGAACAAAGGGCCCGCTCCCACACGGATCGCGCCAGATTCTGGAAATTGAGCAAGACAGTTGCTCCCACAGGGTCAGAAGTCCGTTACCTTATTTGCACACCCCTTCTTTCAACGACACGGGCGGCTCCGGCGCCTTGCGCCACTGCGGCAGGCCGATCAGCACCACCGCGCCGATGATCACCGCCATGGCCACGCACTCCTCGGCGCCGATCTGCTCGCCGGCGAAGACGATCCCCAGCAACACCGCCACCGCCGGGTTGACGTAGGCATAGCTGGTGGCCGCCGCCGGGCGCACGTGCTTGAGCAGGTACATGTAGGAACTGAATGCCAGGATCGAGCCGAAGAACACCAGGTAGGCCAGCGCGCCCCAACCGGCGGCGGTGGGCATCTGGGTCAGGCGCTCGCCGCTGACGGCACTGCCGATCAGCAACGCCGCGCCGCCCACCAGCATTTCTGCGGCACTGGCCATCGCGCCCTGGGGCAGCGGCAGGCTCTTGCTCCACACCGAACCGAAGGCCCAGGCTGCCGCGGCGAACAAGATCAGCGCCGCGCCCATGGGGCTGGCCTGCAGGTTCGAGCCCATGTTGAGCATGCCGATGCCGACCAGCCCAAGGGCGATCCCCGCCCACTCCAGGCGCGAGTTGCGATGGCCGAAGAACAGACCGAACACCAAGGTGAACAGCGGCACCGTGGCCACCGCCAACGCCGCCACGCCCGAGGCGACCCCGGCATGCTCGGCCAGGGTCACCCCGCCGTTGCCGCAACTAAGCAACAGGAAACCGATCGCCCCGGCCGCGCGCCACTGGGGCCAGGTCGGCGCCGGCACACCACGCCAGCGCAGGAAGCCATAGAGCAGGCTGCCGGCAATCACGAAACGCACCCCGGCCATCAGCATCGGCGGCCAGGACTCCACGCCGATGCGGATAAACAGGTAGGTCGAGCCCCAGACCAGGTACAGGGCAAGAAAGGCGCCAACAAGCAACAACGGGAAGCGACGGGAGGAGGACATGGCAAGGGCTCGAAATCCGTTTACGGGTGGATTAGTTTAGAAAGGCCCAGGCGCAAACTTAAGTTATAAAACACGTTTAAAACACCAAAACACTTTGCAATAGATGGTTGTTCGGCCCCCTTGCCGTCGATTGCAAAGCCAACAGGAATCACCATGGACAAGTATGACCGCATGCTCCTCGCCGCCCTGCTGGAGAATGGCCGGGCCACCTACGCGCAGCTGGCGCGCCAGGTCAATCTGTCGGCCCCGGCGGTGGCCGAACGGGTGGCCAAGCTGGAAGCCAGCGGGGTAATCAGCGGCTACACGGCCAAGGTCGATCTGGAGAAGATCGGCCTGCCGATCCAGTGCGTGATGGAACTGCGCCTGGCCAGCCATGGCAACCAGCAGGCCTACGAGGCCCTGGAGAAAATCCCCGAACTCACCGAATGCCACCGGGTGACCGGCGACCCGTGCGTGATCATGCAGGCGGCCGTCACGTCGATGGGCGAGTTGGAGGCGCTGATCAACCGCGTATCGCAGCTGGGCTTCACCAAGACCTCGATCATCCTGTCGAGCGCAGTGGCGCGACGGGTGCCGCTGGGGCACCTGGAGGGCAACGGCAAAAAGAGCTGAAACAGCAGCGCGGAAGCGGCGGTTCGCCGTTGCGACTTGGCCCGCGATAGAGCCGGCATTGCGATCGCGGGGCAAGCCCGCTCCCACGCACTGCTCCCACGCACCACTCCAGCCCGGAACCTGTGTACAGGTCAGTGGCGCAACAGTAACTTGCCTTCGATGGGCACATAACGGCTGGCCGCGCGGATCAGTGCCAGGGCTGTCAACCCGGGTACACCGTAGACCACCGTTTCGACGCCATGGCGTTGCATAGCACGCTCCAGCAACAGGTCGAAATCACCGTCGCCCGAGGCCAGCACCACCTGGTCGACCCGCGCCGCCGCCTCGATGACATCGAGGGTAATGCCCACGTCCCAATCGCCCTTGGCGGAACCATCGGCGCGCTGGATGAAGGGTTTGAGGCGCACCTCGAACCCGAGGTTGCGCAGGATCTGCTGGAATTGCTGCTGCTTGCTGTCGCCACGGTCGATGGCATAGGCCACCGCCTCGACGATCTGCCCTTCGCGGCTGACCTCGGCCCACAGCGCGGCGTAGTTGAAATGGCAGCCATGGCCTTGGCGAACCGTGTAGTAGAGGTTCTGCACATCGGCGAACAGGGCGATTTTCTTCAAGCGTGGACACCTCGTGTCTGCGGGGCTGCCTGGCAACCCCGCACCATGATTCAACCCTTGGCCGATCGGTCGATCGAGAAGCCAGCCCAGTCCTGGCTCACCGGCATCAGCTCCAGGCTGTTGATGTTGATATGCGCCGGCTGGTTGAGGATCCAGAAGATGGTCTCGGCGATATCCTGGGGCTGGATCGGATCGGCACCGGCGTAGGTCGCATCATACTTCGCCTGGTCCCCACCGAAACGCACCAGCGAGAATTCGCTCTCGCACAGCCCCGGCTCGATATTGCTCACCCGCACGCCGGTCCCTCGCAGGTCGCAGCGCAGGCTCAGCGAGAACTGGCCGACGAAGGCCTTGGTGCCGCCATACACGTTCGCGCCCGGGTACGGGTAGTTGCCCGCCACCGAACCGACGTTGAGGATCGACGCGCCGCGGCCATGGGCAATCAACCGAGGCAACAGCAAGCGAGTGGTGTACATCAGCCCCTTGATGTTGGTGTCGACCATGGTTTCCCAGTCGTCCAGGCTGCAGTTCTGCGCGGCGTCGACACCCAACGCCAGGCCGGCGTTGTTGACCAGGCCCTGGAGCTTGTCGAAGGTCGGCGGCAGGCTGGCGATGGCTGCCTCCATCGCCTTGCGGTCACGCACGTCGACCACCAGGCTGTGCACCTCGGTCTTGGCCGACAGTTCCTGGCACAACGCATCCAGGCGCTCCTTGCGCCGACCAGTGAGCACCAGCTTCCAGCCGGCGTCGGCGAAACGGCGGGCGGTGGCCTCGCCAAAACCGGACGTCGCGCCAGTGATGAATACGGTGGATGTCATGCTCTTCTCCTCAGCGTGGGATTGTCGTCGACTGGCCTCGCAGCATGCCCGGCGCAAGGCCCGACCACAACCGTCATCGCCACTGGTCAAAAAACGTACTAACCCCGCTGAGGCCCGTGATAGAAGGGCTGCGCCGGGCTATGCGCATCTTATCCACAAGGCTTTCCCCACGGATTGGGGGCAACTCGTCGGGTCAAGGGAACCTCTGTAGGTTGTGGACATCGCTGCATGATGGCGCAACGCTTTCAACCATGCTGCCTGTGGCGGTCTGTCCAAGGTTTTTTCACAGAGTTATCCACAGAAAGCAACGCGCTCTGGGCAAACCGATCTGCTGCGCAAAACCCATGCAAAATCATGCACAAGCAGCACTTGATCAAAAAACAATCAAATACTTGGAGGCGCTGGTTTATCTGGGCTGGAGCGAGGTGCCACCATGTTTTCCACAGGCGGTTCCACACAATCCGTGGAAAGTTTTCCACTTGTGGAAACAAGGGTTTGCAGTGGGGATGTGGAGTGTTTCAAGAAAGATATGCGACAAGTTGTCCACATGCGGTGAAAGCATCGCCAAGCGCTGCGATCCCCTGTAGGAGCGGCCTTGTGCCGCGAAAGGGCCGCGAAGCGGCCCCGGCGATTTCACATGATGCTGAGATCTTGGGGCCGCTTCGCGGCCCTTTCGCGGCACAAGGCCGCTCCTACAAAGAGCGTGCTAAATCCTCAGTGCCCGCCCAGATAGGCGTTACGCACCTCCTCGTTGACCAGCAGTTCCTGACCCGTCCCGGTCATGCGAATCTGCCCGTTGACCATCACATAGGCTCGATCAGACAGCTTCAGCGCGTGGTTGGCGTTCTGCTCCACGAGGAAGATGGTCATGCCGGTCTGCGCCAGCTCGCGCAAGGTGGAGAAGATCTGCTTGACCACGATCGGCGCCAGCCCCAGCGATGGCTCGTCGAGCAGCAACAGCTTGGGCCGGCTCATCAGCGCGCGGGCGATGGCGAGCATCTGCTGCTCGCCGCCGGACATGGTCATGGCGCGCTGGTTGCGCCGCTCCTTGAGCCGCGGGAACAGCTCGAACATGCGCTGCATGTCCTCACCGGCATGTTTGTCGCCAATCGGAATGGTGCCCATCATCAGGTTCTCCTCGACGGTCATGTCGGGGAACACCCGGCGCCCCTCCGGTGACTGGGCGATGCCGTTGGAGGCTATGTAGTGCGACGACTTGCGGGTGATGTCGGTGCCGCGATAGACGATCTGCCCGGAGGCCGCCCGCGGTTGGCCGAAGATCGACATCAGCAACGTCGACTTGCCCGCGCCGTTGGCGCCGATCAAGCTCACCGTCTCGCCTTCGTTGATGTGCATCGAGACTTTCTTCAGGGCCTGGATCGGCCCGTAGAACACATCCAGGTCCTTCAACTCGAGAATGGGCGCGCTCATATCAGTTCCTCTTCGTCTGCGCCCAGGTAGGCGGCGATCACCGTCGGGTTGTGGCGGATGTCCTGTGGCGTGCCCTCGGCGATCACGTTGCCGTGGTCGAGCACGACAATATGATCGGAGATGCTCATGACCATGCCCATGTCGTGCTCGATCAGCACCACGGTGATGTCGTGCTCGTCACGCAGCACGCGGATCATGCGGCTGAGGGCCTCGGTCTCCTGCGGGTTGAGGCCGGCGGCCGGCTCGTCCAGGCAGATGATCTTCGGCCGCGTGCACATGGCCCGGGCGATTTCCAGACGGCGCTGCTGGCCGTACGACAGCTCGCCAGCCAGGCGGTTGGCGCAATCGACCAGGTCGACCACCTCCAGCCAATAGAACGCATGGTCCAGCGCGTCGCTCTCGGCCTTGCGGTAACCCGGGGTGTTGAGCACGCCGGCCAGCAGGTTGCGGTTGACCCACATGTGCTGGGCCACCAGCAGGTTCTCCACCACCGACATTTCCTTGAACAGGCGAATGTTCTGGAAGGTGCGCGCAAGACCTGCGCGGTTGACCAGGTGGGTCCCGCCGAACATCTTGTAGTACAGGCGGTTGGCGAAGCGCGCCGGCGAGACGAAGTCCGCCGCCTGGAAGCGCTCGCCGAGCAGCTGGATGACGTTGGTGTGGCTGCCGCGCACGTTCAGCTCGATACGCCCGCCGCTGGCCTTGTAGAAGCCGGTGAGGCAGTTGAACACAGTGGTCTTGCCGGCGCCGTTGGGACCGATCAGGGCGAAGATCTGGTTACGCTTGACCTTCAGGCTGACATCGCTGAGCGCCTTGATCCCGCCGAACTGCATCATCAGGTTGTCGACCGACAGAATGATTTCGTCGCTCATGGCGCCACTCCTTTACGCGGGACCACGCCGGTGCGGCTGATGCGGATCAGCCCCCGCGGTCGCCAGATCATCATCAGCACCATCAGCACGCCGAACAGCAGCACCCGGTACTCGGAGAAGCTGCGCAGCAGCTCCGGGGCCACGGTCAGCACGAATGCCGCTATCACCACGCCCACGGTCGAGCCCATGCCGCCAAGCACGACGATGGCCAGAATCAGCGCCGACTCGAAGAAGGTGAACGACGACGGGTTGACGAAGCCCTGGTAGGTGGCGAAGAACACCCCGGCCAGGCCGGCGGTGGAAGCGCCCAGGGTGAACGCCGAGAGCTTGACCAGTACATGGTTCAGGCCCATGGAGCGGCAGGCGATCTCGTCCTCGCGCAGGGCCTCCCAGGCGCGCCCGACCGGCATGCGGGTCAACCGGTGCTTGATGTACAGCACCGCCAGTACCACCAGGAACAGCACGGCATAGATGAACACGAACTTAAGGTTAGGGTTGTAATCGAAGCCGAAGAACTCATGGATCGGCACTCCGCCGTCCTTCGCCCGACGGCCGAACTCCAGCCCCAGGAAGGTCGGCGACGGCGCCGGCATGCCGTTCGGGCCACCGGTGAACGACAGCCAGTTGTTCAGCACCAGGCGGATGATCTCGCCGAAGCCCAAAGTGACGATGGCCAGGTAGTCACCATGCATTCGCAACACCGGGAAACCGAGGATGCACCCGGCCAGCGCCGCAGCGATCGCCGCCAGCGGCAGCACGCTCCAGAAGCCCAGGCCCAGGTACTGGTAGCCGAGGGCCAGGCCGTAGGCGCCGATGGCGTAGAACGCCACGTAACCCAGGTCGAGCAGGCCCGCCAGGCCCACCACGATGTTCAGGCCCAGGCCCAGCAGCACGTAGATCAGGCCGAGGATGACCACGGTCAGCAGGTACTTGTTGGCGAACACCGGGAACACGATGGCGATGACGATCAGCGCCGGGATGATGTAGCGCAGCCGCGACTTGTAGTCCGGCGCCAGTACATGCACGCCCGAACCCCCGCTGTCGAAGCCCTGGAGCATGCGCTGGCCGGTCGGTGTCTGCAGGAACACACTGAGGATGAAACGCCCGATCATCACACCGCCGACCAGCCAGGCCACGCGGGCCGGCTCGGCGTTGAAGCTGTAGCCGTCGAGCACCACGCCGACGACCGGACCGAAGACGATGAGCGCCAGCAGGCCGGCGACGATCGTCTCCAGCAGGCTGCGTTTGAGGTCGAAACCCTTGGATTGGGCAACAGAGGCAGAATTGGCAGCGGACATGTTCACACCTTAGCCACGAGCGGGCGACCCAGCAGGCCTTGGGGACGGAAGATGAGGATCATCACCAGCAGCGAGAAGCTGAACACGTCCTTGTAGTCGGAGTTGATCAGGCCGGAGAACAACGATTCGGAGATCCCCAGGATGATGCCACCGAGCATCGCCCCCGGCAGCGAGCCGATGCCGCCGAGCACCGCGGCGGTGAACGCCTTGATGCCGATGATGAAGCCGGCGTAGAAGTCGAAGGTGCCGTAGTTCATGGTGATCAGCACACCGGCCAGCGCGGCCATCACCGCACCGATGACGAACACGTAGGAGATCACCCGGTCGGTGTTGATGCCCAGGATCGAGGCCATCTTGCGATCCTGCTGCGTCGCCCGGCACATGCGCCCGAGCTTGGTGTACTTGATGACGTAGGTGAGCAGCGCCATGCCGACGAAGGCGGCCACCAGGATGAAGATCTTGGTGTAGGTCAGTTGCACGAAGCCGGTGCCCACCTCAACGCGCATGGCGCCTTCGAGCAGGGTCGGCACGCCTTGCTGGCGAGCGCCCTGGCTGATCTGCGCGTAGTTCTGCAGGATCAGCGAGATGCCGATGGCGCTGATCAGCGGGGCCAGGCGGGTGGAGTTGCGCAGGGGTTTGTAGGCGATGCGTTCGATGGTGAAGCCATAGACGCCGGTAACGACGATGGTGAACAACAGGGTGCCCAGCATCAGCAGCGGAAACGACTCGATACCGAAGTAGGCCAGCAATGCCAGGCTGATCGCCGCGAGGTACGCGGAGATCATGTACACCTCGCCGTGCGCGAAGTTGATCATGCCGATGATGCCATAGACCATTGTGTAGCCGATGGCGATCAGGCCGTAGACCGACCCGAGGGTCAGGCCGTTGACCAGTTGCTGCAGGAAAATACCATCCATAACGCAATCTCACCTGATTGAGATTGCACGAGCGCCGACCACGCAGGATCCGGATGCAACGGCCCTCGCAGCGCAGAACTGTGCAGATCTACTGACAATGACAGGTACCGCGGGGCTACGGCCCGGTGCGAAACGCACGCGGGCCGTTGGCCGTTTTTATTTTTGTTTTTCCAGCTGGTGGTACTTGCCGTTGGCATCCCACTGGTAGACCACGTAGTCGGAGACGGTCAGGTCGCCCTTGCTGTCCCACTTCTTCTCGCCCATGACGGTCTTGACCGGGTTGGCCTTCAGCCACTTGGCGGCGTCCTCGCCCTTGTTCGACTTGGCGCCGTTGAAGGCGGCGGCCAGGGCCTGAACCGAAGCGTAGGCGTACAGGGTGTAGCCCTCTGGCTCGGTGCCGTTCTTGCGGAACTCCTCGACCACGGTCTTGCTGTCGGGCAGCAGGCGCGGGTCGGCGCCGAAGGTCATGTACACACCGTTGGTGTACTGGGCGCCGCCGGCGGTGGCCACCAGTTCGTCGGTGACGATGCCGTCGTCGGACATGAACGCCACATCCTTCAGGCCCTGCTCGCGCAACTGGCGTACCAGCGGGCCGGCCTCGGGGTGCAGGCCGCCGAAGTAGACGACATCGGCACCGGCGGCGCGGATCTTGGTGACCACGGCGCTGAAGTCCTTCTCGCCACGGGTCAGGCCTTCGTACAGCACCGGCGTGACGCCGCGCTTGATCAACTGCGCCTTGGTCGCGTCGGCCAGGCCCTGGCCGTAGGTGTCCTTGTCGTGCAGCACGACGACCTTCTTGCCCTTGAGCACATCGACGATGTAGTTGCCGGCGACGATGCCCTGCTGGTCGTCACGGCCGCACATGCGGAACATCGCGGACAGGCCGCGTTCAGTGACCTGCGGGTTGGTCGAGCCTGGGGTGATGGCGATCACGCCGGCCTCGTCGTAGACCTCGGAAGCGGGGATGGTGTTGGAGGAGCAGAAGTGACCAACCACGCCCGCCACCTTGTCCTGGTCGACCAGGCGGTTGGCCACGGCCACGGCCTGCTTCGGCTCGCAGGCGTCATCGCCCTTGACCAGGACGATCTTCTCGCCGTTCACGCCACCGGCCTTGTTGATCACATCGGCCGCTGCCTGCGCACCTTTCATGTACTGCTCGCCAAACGCTGCGTTGGCCCCGGTCATGGGACCCGCGACGCCGATCTTGATGTCGGCCTGAAC
This sequence comes from Pseudomonas sp. DVZ6, assembly GCF_024259445.1. NCBI lineage: Bacteria > Pseudomonadati > Pseudomonadota > Gammaproteobacteria > Pseudomonadales > Pseudomonadaceae > Pseudomonas > Pseudomonas sp. DVZ6. The sequence goes on along the minus strand of NZ_JANCLM010000054.1, from coordinate 10,647 downwards.
ATACGAAGAAACACCCAGTGCCGTGGCTACGGCCAGTGCCAGGAAACCTTTCTTGTAAAACGTCTGCGACATGAGGTGGTGCTCCTAGAATATTTTTTTTGGTTGGCACTACAACTTCTCAGCCCTGTGCTCCGAGCAAGGGCCGTGCCAGTGGTTTTGTCTTCCGGGAAAACACACGACAGGGGGTGAACAGTGGCGACCGGCGGCCTTTTCTTTATTGAGCGTGCAACCGTCTACTGCGGAGCAAGCGCTACCGACACGCCTAGACAAGGAGCAACCTTCGAGCACCATCATTGCAACCCTTGCGAGTGTTAACGTGCAACCGACCTGTAACAGCGGACGTCACCGAACTGCACACCGCTGGTGCGTGACTGCTACAGGCGGCACCGTTAGAAGGCTAGTCGGTGCACGGAAAAACACCTGTTTTGCCTGAGCCGGCCTCTTCGCGGGTAAACCCGCTCCCACATGGGCCGCGCGACGCCTGAGCCTCACTTGTAGGAGCCAGCGTCCACAAAAGACAGTTGCTGTCACAGGATGGCACTCTACCTGTGGGAGCGGGTTTACCCGCGAAGAGGCCGGTACAGGCGCAATATCACCCCAAAGGCTGGCACAATAGCCGCCATTGCCCGCCTTGGAGCTTCCCCCTGATGAGCGAGAGCGCATTCGCCGAGCGCATCGTGCACAACCTGCTCGACACCGACTTCTACAAACTGACGATGATGCAGGCCGTCCTGCACAACTACCCGGACGCCGACGTCGAATGGGAATTCCGCTGCCGCAATGGCGAAGACCTGCGGCCCTACCTGGGCGAGATCCGCAACCAGCTCGAACTGCTCAGCGAGCTGACCCTGGACGATGACCAACTGGCCTTCCTCGAGCGCATCAGCTTCCTCAAGCCGGACTTCCTGCGCTTCCTGCGCCTGTTCCGCTTCAACCTGCGCTATGTGCGCATCGGTATCGAAAACGATCAGCTGTTCCTGCGCCTGCGCGGCCCCTGGCTGCATGTGATCCTCTTCGAGGTGCCGTTGCTGGCCATCATCAGCGAGGTGCGCAACCGCCACCTGCACCCGCGCATGCGCCTGGCCGAAGCCCGCGACCAGCTGCACCGCAAGTTCGACTGGCTGCGCGCCCACGCCAGCGACGACGAACTGGCCCACCTGCAGGTGGCCGACTTCGGCACCCGCCGGCGTTTCTCCAGCCGTGTGCAGGAGGAAGTGGTGCGGGTGCTGCGCGATGAGTTCCCGGGCCGCTTCGTCGGCACCAGCAACGTCGACCTGGCATGGAAACTGGATATCAAGCCCCTGGGCACCATGGCCCACGAGTGGATCATGGCCCACCAGCAGCTCGGCCCGCGGCTGATCGACAGCCAGATCGCCGCACTGGACTGCTGGGTCCGCGAATACCGTGGATTGCTCGGCATCGCCCTGACCGACTGCATCACCATGGATGCCTTCCTCCAGGACTTCGACCTGTACTTCGCCAAGCTATTCGACGGCCTGCGCCACGACTCCGGCGAGCCGGTGGCCTGGGCCGAGAAGGCCATCGCCCACTACCAGAAACTGGGGATCGACCCGATGACCAAGACCCTGGTGTTCTCCGACGGCCTGAATCTGACCCGCTCGCTGGAGATCTTCCGTGCCCTGCGCGGGCGCATCAATGTCAGCTTCGGTATCGGCACCAACCTGACCTGCGACATACCCGGCGTGGCGCCGATGAACATCGTGCTTAAAATGACCGACTGCAACGGCTCGCCAGTGGCGAAGATCTCCGACGAAGCCGCCAAGACCCAGTGCCGCGACGAGAACTTCGTCACTTACCTGCGTCACGTATTCAAAGTCCCCAGCAAGGAGTAACCCATGCAAGCCGTTCAGCAAGAGATTGCCCGGGCGCTCAAGGTGCAGCCGCCGTTCGCAGACGCCGCCGCCCTCGAGCGGGAAGTCGCCCGGCGCGTGGCCTTCATCAAGGACTGCCTGGCCAATGCCCGGCTCAAGACCCTGGTACTGGGCATCAGCGGTGGCGTCGACTCGCTGACCGCCGCCCTGCTCGCCCAGCGCGCCATCAACGAGCTGCGCAGCGAGACCGGCGACCAGGCCTACACCTTCATCGCCGTACGCCTGCCGTACCATGTGCAGCACGACGAGCACGATGCCCAGGCTTGCCTGGAGGTGATCAAGGCCGACGAGGTGCACACCATCGACATCGCCCCGGCGGTGAAGGCCCTGGCGGCCGAAGTCGAGGAGCTTAAGAACGGCTCGCCGACGCTGGTGGACTTCGTCGTCGGCAACGTCAAGGCGCGTACCCGTATGGTCGCCCAGTACACCGTCGCCGGCGCCCGTGCGGGCCTGGTGATCGGCACCGACCACGCCGCCGAGGCGGTGATGGGGTTCTTTACCAAGTTCGGTGACGGGGCGTGCGACCTGGCACCGTTGAGCGGGCTGGTGAAGAACCAGGTGCGGGCCATCGCGCGCAGCTTCGGCGCGCCAGAGTCGCTGGTGGAGAAAGTGCCGACCGCGGACCTGGAAGACCTCGAACCGGGCAAGCCGGACGAGGCGTCACACGGCGTGACCTACCAGCAGATCGATGCGTTCTTGCATGGGCAGCCGGTCGACCAGGCAGCGTTCGACATCATCGTCGCCACCTACCGCAAGACCCAGCACAAGCGCGAGCTGCCGTTTGCGCCGTGAGGCCTGGCGGGGCCGCTTTGCGGCCCATCGCGGCACAAGGCCGCTCCTACAGAGGATATGCACTCTCCTGTAGGAGCGGCCTTGTGCCGCGAAAGGAGGGCAAAGCCCTCCCAAGTTTCAAATCGTCATTACTTGACGACAACCTTGCCCTTCATCATCGAGATGTGGCCCGGGAAGGTGCAGAAGAAGCTGTAGTCGCCACCGGCTTCCAGCTTCGAGGTGTCGAGCTTGATGGTGTCTTTCTCGCCGGCACCGATCATCTTGGTGTGGCCGATGATCGCGGCGTTGTCGGCCTTGATGTAGTCCTTGTCCAGGCCTTGCGACATGCCTTCGGTGGCGATGGCCTGCATGTCGGCGGTCTTGCTGATGACCAGGTTATGGCCCATGACGTTCTTCGGCAGGCTGCCACCGTGGGTCAGTTCGATCTCGACGGTCTTGCAGCTCTTGTCGATGGTGAATTCCTTGGTGTTGAACGACATCTGGTCGGTCGAGTCGACAGTCACCTTGCAGTCGGCGGCAAAGACAGAGGCGCTGGCGAGGGTCAGCAGGGATACCGCTACAGCTTTCGCAAACATCATGAATCTCCTTGGCAGGGTTTTATCAATTGCGAGACTGCCTGAAAACAGGACGCCCGTACCTGATGTGGGTCAAGGGGTGTCAAGTGGCCAGGCAGTAGATTTGTTCAATGGATTGTATACAACCAATCAAAGTGCACATCATGCCCTCTTGATAGACGATGGGACAACCTCTCATTTAGGAGTTGAATGAAATGTCCCTTTCCAGCTTCATGAACAGCCTGCTCGCCGCCTACGCCCACGGAGCCAGTGGCGCCATCTGCGAATTCGCCCGCCCCGAGTGATCTCCCCCCTTGGAAGCGACAGGCATGCGCCTTACCCTGTGCGCGCATGTAAAGGGAGATAAGCAATGCCTGTACGTTCCGTTTGTGTCTTCTGTGGCGCCAGCATCGGTGCCAACCCCGCCTATCGCGAAGCTGCCATCGCCCTTGGCCAGGCCATCGCCCGCCGAGGCCTGACCCTGGTCTACGGCGGTGGCGCGGTCGGCCTGATGGGCACCGTCGCCGATGCCGCCCTGGCCGCCGGTGGCGAAGTCATCGGCATCATTCCCCAGAGCCTGATGAACGCCGAGATCGGCCACAAGGGCCTGACCCGCCTGGAAGTGGTGGACGGCATGCACGCGCGCAAGGCGCGCATGGCCGAGCTCAGCGATGCCTTCATCGCCCTGCCGGGTGGACTGGGCACGCTGGAGGAGCTGTTCGAGGTGTGGACCTGGGGACAGCTGGGCTATCACGCCAAGCCGTTGGGGCTGCTGGATGTGAACGGGTTCTATGAAAAGCTGGGCGGGTTCCTCGACCATATCGTCGAAGAGGGCTTCGTGCGGCCGCAGCACCGGGCGATGCTGTTGCTGGGGCAGCAACCGGATGAGCTGCTGGACGGGATGGATCGGTTCGAATCACCGGTGTTGCCGAAGTGGGTCGACAAGCAGCCGGATTGAAGACTGAGAGCCTGGGACCGCGTTGCGGTCCTTTCGCGGCACAAGGCCGCTCCTACAGGTGAATGCGATCCCCTGTAGGAGCGGCCTTGTGCCGCGAAAGGGCTGCGCAGCAGCCCCAAAATGGACCAGTTAGCGCGGAATGACCGGCTGGCGCGGCTTCTTGCCCTTGCCGCCCTTGGCTGCCTCTTTACGCTCCTTGGCCGCCTGCTGGTTGCGGGCGAACGCCTCGGCCTTGGCCTTCTCGCGCTTGTCCCACGGCTTGCTGCCGTCGCTGGCGCGCGGTGGCAGGCCGGTGTGCTGGGTGAGGATCTTCTGGTCCTTGCCCACCTTGTGGCTGCCGGCCGGCGTCGAGTTCTTGCGCCGGGCGCTCTGGTAGGTATCAGTGGCTGGCTGGTGCAGCGGGATCAGCTGGTGCTTGCCCGGCCCGATCAGGTCGGCGCGGCCCATGCGCTGCAGCGCTTCACGCAGCATCGGCCAGCCCTTCGGATCGTGGTAGCGCAGGAACGCCTTGTGCAACCGGCGCTGCTCCTCGCTCTTGACGATCTCCACCCCTTCGCTCTTGTAGGTGACCTTGCGCAGCGGGTTCTTGCCCGAGTGGTACATGGCCGTGGCCGAGGCCATCGGCGAGGGGTAGAACGCCTGCACCTGGTCGGCGCGGAAACCGTTGCCCTTGAGCCACAAGGCCAGGTTCATCATGTCTTCGTCGGTGGTGCCCGGGTGCGCGGCGATGAAGTACGGGATCAGGTACTGCTCCTTGCCCGCCTCTTTCGAGAACTTCTCGAACATGCGCTTGAAGCGGTCGTAGGTGCCGATGCCCGGCTTCATCATCTTGTCCAGCGGGCCACGCTCGGTGTGCTCCGGGGCAATCTTCAGGTAGCCGCCGACGTGGTGGGTGACCAGCTCGCGCACGTATTCCGGCGACTCGACCGCCAGGTCGTAGCGCAGGCCCGAGGCGATCAGGATCTTCTTCACCCCCGGCAAGGCACGGGCCTTGCGGTACAGCTCGATCAGCGAGCTGTGGTCGGTGTTGAGGTTCTCGCAGATGCCCGGGAACACGCACGACGGCTTGCGGCAATGCTTCTCGATGTCGTGGCTCTTGCAGGCGATGCGGTACATGTTGGCGGTCGGGCCGCCGAGGTCGGAGACCACGCCGGTGAAGCCCGGCACCTTGTCGCGCATCTCCTCGATCTCGTGCAGGATCGACTCGTGGGAGCGGTTCTGGATGATCCGGCCTTCGTGCTCGGTGATCGAGCAGAAGGTGCAGCCACCGAAGCAGCCACGCATGATGTTCACCGAGAAGCGGATCATCTCGTAGGCCGGGATGCGCTCCTTGCCATAGGCCGGGTGCGGGATACGCGCGTAGGGCATGCCGAACACGTAGTCCATTTCCTCGGTGGTCATGGGGATGGGTGGCGGGTTGAACCACACATCCACGTCGCCATGCTTCTGCACCAGGGCGCGGGCGTTGCCCGGGTTGGTCTCCAGGTGCAGCACGCGGTTGGCGTGGGCATAGAGCACCGGGTCGTTGCGTACCTTCTCGAACGACGGCAGGCGGATCACCGACTTCTCGCGGGTGACGCTCGGGCTGTCGAGGATCTGCACGACCTTGGCTTCGTTCGGGTCTTCCTGCTCGCCCTTGGCCTGCTCGATGGCGCAGGCCTGGGTGTCCTGGGTGTTCACGTACGGGTTGATGATCTTGTCGACCCGGCCCGGACGGTCGATGCGGGTGGAGTCGATCTCGAACCAGCCCTGCGGGGTGTCGCGGCGAATGAACGCGGTGCCGCGCACGTCGGTGATGTGCTCGATGCTTTCACCCTGGGACAGGCGCTGGGCGACCTCGACGATCGCCCGCTCGGCGTTGCCGTACAGCAGGATGTCGGCGCTGGCGTCGACCAGGATCGAGTGGCGGACCTTGTCCTGCCAGTAATCGTAGTGGGCGATGCGGCGCAGCGAGGCCTCGATGCCGCCGAGCACGATCGGCACGTGCTTGTAGGCTTCCTTGCAGCGCTGGCTGTACACCAGGCTGGCGCGGTCCGGACGCTTGCCGGCCATGCCGCCGGGAGTGTAGGCGTCATCGGAACGGATCTTCTTGTCCGCGGTGTAGCGGTTGATCATCGAGTCCATGTTGCCCGCAGCCACACCGAAGAACAGGTTCGGCTCGCCGAGCTTCATGAAGTCGTCTTTCGACTGCCAGTTCGGCTGGGCGATGATGCCCACGCGGAAACCCTGGGCTTCCAACAGGCGGCCGATGATGGCCATGCCGAACGACGCATGGTCGACGTAGGCGTCACCGGTCACGATGATGATGTCGCAGGAATCCCAGCCGAGCTGATCCATCTCCTCCCTGCTCATCGGCAGGAAAGGCGCTGGCCCGAAGCATTCGGCCCAGTACTTGGGATAGTCGTAGAGTGGTTTGGCTGCTTGCATGTCAGTGACCGGTTCTAATGTGCAGGAAAATCGCGGGCGCGGAATATAGCACAAATTTTGACCAAATCCGACGGTAGTGGTCGGATTCATGGGGCAGACGAATAACGTGGTGGGCACGGTCTCTGTAGGAGCGGCCTTGCGCCGCGAAAGGGCCGCATGGCGGCCCCAGCAATTCAGCAGTAGTGCAAAATGCTGGGGCCTTGCGGCCCTTTCGCGGCACAAGGCCGCTCCTACAGGGTTCCTGGGCAGCCTTTATTCGTCGTCGTCGAAATTGTACATGCCCGGCGCGAGGTTCTCGAAGCGGGTGTACTTGCCGATGAACGCCAGGCGCACGAAGCCGATGGGGCCGTTACGCTGCTTGCCGATGATGATCTCGGCCACGCCCTTGTGCTCGGTCTCGGGGTGATACACCTCGTCGCGGTAGACGAACATGATCACGTCGGCGTCCTGCTCGATCGCACCCGATTCACGAAGGTCAGAGTTGACCGGGCGCTTGTTGGGGCGCTGCTCCAGGGAGCGGTTGAGCTGCGACAGGGCGATCACCGGGCAGTTGAATTCCTTGGCCAGCGCCTTGAGCGAGCGGGAGATCTCGGAAATCTCGTTGGTCCGGTTATCACCGGCCGAACCCGGGATCTGCATCAGCTGCAGGTAGTCGACCATGATCATGCCGATCTCGCCATGCTCACGCGCCAGGCGGCGGGTCCGTGCGCGCATCTCCGACGGGCTGATGCCGGCGGTATCGTCGATGAACAGTTTGCGGTCATTGAGCAGGTTGACCGCCGATGTGAGGCGCGGCCAGTCATCGTCGTCCAACTGTCCGGAACGCACCTTGGTCTGGTCGATACGGCCCAGGGACGAAAGCATACGCATGATCAGCGACTCACCGGGCATCTCGAGAGAGAACACCAGCACCACCTTCTCGCTGCGCAACACGGCGTTTTCCACCAGGTTCATGGCGAAGGTGGTCTTGCCCATCGAGGGGCGGCCGGCGACGATGATCAGGTCGGCGGCCTGCAGGCCACTGGTTTTCTCGTCCAGGTCGGTGTAACCGGTGGACACGCCAGTGATGTCGCTGTCGGAGTTGAACAGCGTGTCGATGCGGTCGATGGCCATGGTCAACAGCTCGTTGACCCCCACCGGGCCACCGGTCTTCGGCCGCGCCTCGGCGATCTGGAAGATCTGCCGCTCGGCGTCGTCGAGGATTTCTTCGGCGTTGCGCCCCTGGGGGTTGAAGGCGTTGTCGGCGATGTCGGTGCTGATGCTGATCAGCTGACGCAGCGTGGCCCGCTCGCGGATGATCGCGGCGTAGGCCTTGATGTTGGCCACCGACGGGGTGTTCTTGGCCAGCTCGGCCAGATAGGCCAGGCCGCCGACCTGGGTGGACACGCCTTCCTTGTCCAACTGCTCGTGCAGGGTCACCACGTCGAACGGCTGGTTAGCATCCACCAGCTTGTGGATGGCACGGAAGATCAGGCGGTGGTCATGCCGGTAGAAATCGCCGTCCGAAACTTGGTCGAGCACCCGCTCCCAGGCGTTGTTGTCCAGCATCAGGCCACCGAGCACGGCCTGTTCGGCCTCGATGGAATGCGGCGGCACCTTCAGGGCAGCGGTTTGCAGGTCGAGTTGTTCGGGGGTGGTGATCTCGTTCATGGCCACGAAAGAATTCTGGAAGATGAAAAAGACAAAGGGCACGGCCTGCACAAAACAGGACCGTGCCCGATGTTAACCGCCTGACCCACGAGGAGCCAGTCGATTAAGGCAGCTTAGGCAGCTACGACAACCACGCGTACGGTGGCTTCAACGTCGCTGTGCAGGTGCACGGCTACGTCGTATTCGCCAACCTGACGGATGGTGCCGTTCGGCAGACGAACTTCAGCCTTGGCCACTTCAACGCCGGAGGCGGTCAGGGCGTCAGCGATGTCGTGGGTGCCGATCGAACCGAACAGCTTGCCTTCGTCGCCAGCGGTGGCAGTGATGGTCACTTCCAGCTCGGCCAGTTGGGCAGCGCGGCTTTCAGCCGAAGCTTTCTTGTCTGCTGCGGCTTTTTCCAGCTCGGCGCGGCGTTCTTCGAACGCGGCCAGGTTGGCGGCGTTGGCAACGGTGGCCTTGCCGAATGGCAGCAGGAAGTTACGGCCGTAACCAGCCTTAACGTTTACTTTGTCGCCCAGGTTGCCCAGGTTGGCGACTTTTTCCAGCAGGATCAGTTCCATTTGGTAAAACCTCTTAACTTTTAACCTTCACCGTTCGCGGAGTCGTCACCCTGTGAAGGGGACTTGCGACCGCGAAAATCAATCAGGCTGTCGACAATGGCCAAAACCACGAGCAACGGATACATCAGCTGCATGAGCAGCGGCAGCGTCACGTACATCCCCACCAGCCAGAAACCGGCCAGTCGCCGCTGTGCCACCAGCCCATGAACCAGGGCGATGCCAGCAAGCAGCAGCACCAGGCTGGAGGCGGAGGCCAGGACGATGAACGACGACCCGAGGAACGGGCCCAGCACCATCAATGACACCAGCACCAGCATTGGTACCAGCGGCAGCCTCAGCTCGCGAAACTCGCGGGCGAAACCACCAGGGTTGTACAACGCCGCCTGCCAATAGCGCGCCAGCATCAAAGCCAGCAGGCTGAACAGCTGCAGCATTACCGCACTGGAAGCGACCAGCAAAGGGCCGATCAGCTCACCAGGTAGTACCGGCTGGCCCTCGATCTGCGGCAGGGCTTTTTCAAGCGCCTTGGCCAGCACCTCGAAGGTCTCGCGCATCACCGCGTCCAGGATCAGGCTGTACAGCAAGCCTAATGCGACACTGGACAGCAGCACCCGGGTCCAGGAATGCCCGGCCCGCAACAAGGCGGCCAGACCCAGCGTTCCCAACAGCACCAGCAAGGTGCTTGGTTCGCCGAAGAACGCGATGATCAACGCTGGCAAAAGGCCCCAGGCGATGACCGATGACGCGTCCTTGAACCCGCGCCGCAGGAGCACCAGGCTCCCGGCGGCGGCACTCAACCAGAACAGCAGCGGCAGTACCGCGCTGATGACCACCACGAGGGTGGCCTGCACACGACCGCGCATGATGAAACCAGCTAACGCTCGCATGCTTATCCCTTGCTACTTAAGTCGACGACCCGGTCTCAGCGGCCGTGGCTGTCGGTGTAGGGCAGCAGGGCCAGGAAGCGGGCGCGCTTGATAGCGGTAGCCAGCTGACGCTGATAACGAGCTTTGGTACCGGTGATGCGGCTTGGAACGATCTTGCCGGTTTCGGATACGTAAGCTTTCAGGGTGTTGAGATCTTTGAAGTCGATCTCTTTCACGTCTTCAGCAGTGAAGCGGCAGAATTTACGACGACGGAAGAAACGTGCCATGTGATTGGCTCCTCAAAAGGTCCGTGGATTACTCGTCAGCGTTATCGCTGTTGTCGCTGTCATTGCTGTCGTCGCCTTCGGCGCCATCAGCATGCTCAGGACGTTCGCGACGCTCACGGCGCTCGCTGCGGTTCTCTTCTGCCTTGAGCATCTCGGACGGGCCGGTAACGGCTTCGTCACGACGGATGACCAGGTTACGGATCACGGCATCGTTGTAGCGGAAGTTGTCTTCCAGCTCGGCCAGGGCCTTGCCGGTGCACTCAACGTTCAGCATCACGTAGTGAGCCTTGTGAACATTGTTGATTGCATAGGCCAGTTGACGACGGCCCCAGTCTTCCAGACGGTGGATCTTGCCGCCGTCTTCTTCGATCAGCTTGGTGTAACGCTCAACCATGCCGCCGACTTGCTCGCTCTGGTCCGGGTGAACCAGGAAGATGATTTCGTAATGACGCATGAATGCTCCTTACGGGTTAGTAGTCTGCCAGCGTATCTGGTCAGACAAGGAGTGAATGACACTGTAAGTCTTGCCCCGGCGTGTAGGCGCATGCGCACCGGCCAGCTGGCAAGGGGCGCAATTGTAGAGAAGGCCGGGGGGACAAGCAAGGTGATTGGCGAATATTTGAACAGCCGGAAACATATTTCGCGGGCAATCATGGAGCGT
>NZ_JANCLM010000053.1:0-36648 GCF_024259445.1 Pseudomonas sp. DVZ6 | reverse complement strand
GGTACGGGCGGCGCCTGGACTGGCGCAGCTGTCGCTAGCTGGGTGTGGCGCTAGACTCTCGATCGGCAACGGCAACGGCAACGGCAACGGCAACGGCAACGGCGGGCAGTGTCACCACTCTGTGCGTTCGTCGGCGCGCCGACTCAAACATCGATCGTTTCTCTGTCACGCAACTGTATTGTTGACTATCCTGCGATCTGTCCCAGTACACTTCGCAACTGTTACGGTATTCTGCCTCGGCAGTGAGTCGCACAAGAACAACGATCCCGTCCGCGCTTCGAGAACACGCCATGACCAACCTGCTGCTGTACCAGCGTATCGCCCAGCAACTGGCCGATGACATCCGCCGGGGTGTCTACCAGCCGGGCGAACGGGTGCCGTCGGTACGCAAGATGAGCGCCCAGCTCAATGTCAGCCACGCCACCGTGCTGCAGGCTTATGCCAATCTCGAGGACCAGGGCCTGATCCGTGCCCGGCCGCAGTCGGGCTACTATGTCCACCAGACTCCGGCGCTGACGGCGCAGACCCCGGATATCGCCCGGGTCGAGCGCCCCGGGCTGGTCACCCGGGCGAGCATTATCCAGCAGGTACTGGTCGAGGCGCGCCGCGATGGCGTCTTTCCCTTCGGCGCGGCGGTGCCCCATGTCGACTACTTGCCCGTGCGCGCCCTGCACCAGCAGTTGGCCAAGGTGACGCGCTTCCATAGTCCGCGTGCCTTCAGCTACATGTTCAGCCCCGGCTTCGAGCCGCTGCGCCGGCAGATCGCCATCCGCATGCGCGATGCTGGTGTACTGGTCGATCCCCGTGAAGTGGTGGTGACTCATGGTTGCGTCGATGCCCTGCAGATGTCGCTGCGGGTCCTGACCCGGCCGGGCGACCTGATCGCCGCCGAATCGCCTACCTACTATGGGCTGCTGCAACTGGCGGACCTGCTCGGGCTCAAGGTCATCGAAATCCCCAGCGATCCCTCCACCGGCATCAGCCTGGAGGCCCTGCAACTGGCCGCCAACCAGTGGTCGATCAAGGCCCTGGTGCTGACGGCGCGGTTGAGCAACCCGCTGGGTGGCACCATTCCCGAAGAGCGGCAGAAACAGTTGTTGCGCCTGGCCTCGGATTTCGACATCCAGATTGTCGAGGATGATATCTACGGCGAGCTGATGTTCGAGCAAGGGCGCACCAAGTCGCTCAAGGCGTTCGATCGGCTGGACCGGGTGATCTACTGCTCGAGCTTCTCCAAGACCTTGTCGCCGGGAGTGCGGGTCGGCTGGATGATCGCCGGGCGCTATCAGGACGAGATCCAGCGACTGCAGACCTTCACTACCCACTCGGCGTGCAGCGTCACGCAGATGGCGGTGGCCGCCTACCTGGAGAATGGTGGCTACGATCGGCATTTGCGCTTCATCCGACAGGAATACCGCAAGAACCTCAGCGCTTACCAACTGGCGGTGCAGCAGCACTTCCCGGAAGGCACGCAGATGACCCGGCCCACCGGTGGCTTCATTCTCTGGGTCAGTCTGCCGGGGCGGGTCAATACCCAGGAACTGCATGTGCGGGCGTTGGAGCAGGGCATCAGCATTGCCCCCGGGCTGATCTTCAGCAATACCGAGCAGTTCAACCACTGTATCCGGCTCAATTGCGGTATTCCCTGGAATCGGGAGGCTGAGCGTGCAGTGATGACGCTGGGGTTGCTGGCCCAGCAATTGTGCCGGGAATCGAACGGCATGCTGTTGTAGGCTTGTCAGACGAGCCGGGAACAGGGAGCATACGCGCTTTACTGCTTGCGTTCCTGGTACCCATGAATCTGTTTCGTCCTCTCGTCATCGCCCTGTGTTTCGCCTTGCCCTGGCTGTCGGTCGGTGCGGTGCAGGCTGCCGAACCGGCGGCCAAGGCGCAGGGTGTGCACAAACCGGCGAACAAGGCGTCCAGCAAGGCCCCGGCCAAACCGCAGGCCAAGCCGGTAACCAAGGCGAAGCCCAAGCCCAAGCCGAAGGCCAGGGCTGTCAGCAAGGCCGTCGCCAAACCGCTGCCCCAGCCGAAGATCGACCTGAGCCTGCCCAGGGACATGGTCAAGCATCTCGAGCCGGACCTCGGCGACGGGCCGGTGGTGCGCAAGCCGCTGTTGCCCTCGATGTTCCCCACCAAGCCCGAATCCGACAGCAGTCCGTTCCAGCTCAACGGCCGGCTGATCAGCAACGAAATGCAGTTGCAGCTGCGCAACGACAGTCGGCGGGACGTGGAGGGCGCAGCCATCGAATTCGAATTCCGCAACTGACTGCCGGGTCATGGGTGATTTCATCCGTCCGGCAATTTCAAACATATGTTTGAGCGGTTAGTATCCAGGGACGTTCGTCCCGTTTTGCTCCTGGGAGACCTGTTGTCATGAAATGCCGCGAGGGCTGCGGTGCCTGCTGCATCGCCCCGTCCATCAGTTCGCCGATCCCTGGCATGCCGCAGGGCAAGCCGGCCGGCGAACGCTGCCTGCACCTGAATGTCGAAAACCTCTGTGCGCTGTTCGGCAGGCCCGAGCGGCCGCAGGTGTGTGGTGGCTTCAAGGCGGAAGCGGACATCTGTGGCAACGATCGTGACGAGGCCATCCGTATCATCGGGTGGCTGGAGCAGATGACGGCGGCGTGACAGGTTGGATCTTCGACAACAAGGAACAAGATGATGAGATCGATCAAAGGTATTGCACTGCTGTGTGGCATGGGCGTCCTGCTGGCACCGACGGCCTGGGCCGAGAACTGGCAGGTGGCCAAGGACGAGGAGGGGATCAAGGTTTCCCTCAGCGAGGTGGCCGGCTCGAAGTACAAGGCCTATCGCGGCGTGACCGTGATCAAGGCGCCGCTGGCCAAGGTCAAGGCGCTGCAGGAAGACGTGGTGGGGGCCTGTGCCTGGATCCACGAGTGCAAGTCGCAGAAGCTGCTCAAAAGCGAAGGTGACCAGAGCTGGACCTACACCCAGTTCAACACGCCCTGGCCGGTGACGCCGCGGGATTCGATCCTGCATGTGACCACGGTCCAGGAGGCTGATGGCAGCCTGACCCGCAAGCTTAAGGAAGAGCCGACGTATCTGCCGGAGGAAAAGGGCTTCGTGCGTGTCGCCCAGGTGGAAGGCTTCTGGAAGCTGGTGCCCAAGGGTGACAGCACCGAGGTGACCTACCAGGTGCACACCGAGCCGGGTGGCAGCGTGCCGTCGTGGCTGGCCAACAAGTTCGTGGTCGATGCACCGTTCAATACCCTGAAGGGATTGAAGGAGCGCGCCGAGAAGAACTAAAGGCTGGCGTGTTCCCTGTGTAGGAGCGGCCTTGTGCCGCGAAAGGGCTGCGCAGCAGCCCCGGCGATTCTGAGTCTGGCACGAGATCCTGGGGCTGCTGTGCAGCCCTTTCCGGCCGGTCCGACGCCTCGGCAAGGCCGCTCCTACACAGGGGAAGGGTATATAGGCCGGAACAAAAAAGGCTGCCCGAGGGCAGCCTTTTTGCGTTCAACCGAGAGGCTTACTTGCGGTCCTTCAGCTCAACGATGTCACGCTGCTCGTAACCGGTGTACAGCTGGCGCGGACGGCCGATCTTGTACGGGCTGGAGAGCATTTCCTTCCAGTGCGAGATCCAGCCCACGGTGCGTGCCAGGGCGAAGATCACGGTGAACATGCTGGTCGGAATGCCGATGGCCTTGAGGATGATGCCCGAGTAGAAGTCGACGTTCGGGTACAGCGAGCGCTCGACGAAGTACGGATCGGTCAGGGCGATCTCTTCCAGGCGCATGGCCAGTTCCAGCTGCGGATCGTTCTTGATGCCGAGTTCGCTGAGGACTTCGTCGCAGGTCTGCTTCATCACGGTGGCGCGCGGGTCGCGGTTCTTGTACACGCGGTGACCGAAGCCCATGAGCTTGAACGGGTCGTTCTTGTCCTTGGCCTTGGCGATGAACTTGTCGATGTTCGAGACATCGCCGATTTCATCGAGCATGGTCAGTACCGCTTCGTTCGCGCCGCCGTGGGCCGGGCCCCACAGTGCGGCGATGCCGGCGGCGATACAGGCGAACGGGTTGGCGCCCGAGGAGCCCGCCAGGCGCACGGTGGAGGTGGAGGCGTTCTGCTCGTGGTCGGCGTGGAGGATGAAGATCCGGTCCATTGCCTTGGCCAGCACCGGGCTGATCGGTTTGATCTCGCACGGGGTGTTGAACATCATGTGCAGGAAGTTCTCCGCGTACGACAGGTCGTTGCGCGGGTACATCATGGGCTGGCCCATGGAGTACTTGTAGACCATCGCGGCCAGGGTCGGCATCTTGGCGACCAGGCGCACCGCGGAGATTTCGCGGTGCTGCGGGTTATTGATGTCCAGCGAGTCGTGATAGAACGCCGACAGGGCGCCGACCACGCCGCACATCACCGCCATCGGGTGGGCGTCGCGGCGGAAGCCGTTGAAGAACGACTTCAACTGTTCGTGAACCATGGTGTGGTTCTTCACGGTGCTGACGAACTGGGCCTTCTGCTCGGCATTCGGCAGTTCGCCGTTGAGCAGCAGGTAGCAGGTCTCGAGGTAGTCCGACTGTTCGGCGAGCTGTTCGATCGGGTAGCCGCGGTGCAGCAGGATGCCCTTGTCGCCGTCAATATAGGTGATCTTCGACTCGCACGAGGCGGTCGCCATGAAGCCGGGGTCGAAGGTGAAGTGGCCGGATGCCCCCAACCCGCGGACGTCGATAACATCGGGACCAACGGTGCCGGTTAAAATGGGCAGCTCGACGGGGGCAGCGCCCTCGATGATCAACTGCGCTTTTTTGTCAGCCATGTGGCCTCCTATTAATGCTTGAAATCATCAGACAGACCCCCCACGCAGGGCCCGCACCACTATAGAGGGATAAATTCGAATGTCAATTTGCCTAAAGGCTGGTTGAAACGCCCCTTGAAGCCTGGTTTTTCACGAAATTCTCGCCCGTTTACGCCTTTTGTTCACTAAAGGCAATGCGCTATTTGGGCGAGCCCCTCACGTTGTCATAAGCAGCCTAACTGTCTATACTCGGCAGCCGACTCCCAGGGGCTTTCAAGCCCGCCCTGCTGGGTGTCGTCGCTCTCCTGGGTGGTGGGTACCTGACCAGTACACTTACCAACAACTTTGCCCTGTTAGCTAGGGGCTCTTCAGTGTGAAAAAAGCCGTGAAAAGCCAACGACCTGTAAACCTAGACCTAAGGACCATCAAACTCCCGATCACCGCGTACACGTCCATTCTTCACCGTATCTCCGGCGTCATCCTGTTCCTCGGCCTTGCCATCATGCTTTACGCACTGGGCAAGTCGCTGGGTAGCGAGGAAGGCTTTGCCGAGGTGAAGGCGTGTCTGACCAGTCCGCTGGCCAAACTGGTGACCTGGGGCCTGCTGTCCGGCCTGCTGTATCACCTCGTGGCAGGTGTGCGCCACCTGATCATGGACATGGGCATCGGTGAGACGCTGGAAGGCGGCAAGCTGGGCTCGAAAATCGTGATCGTCATCTCCGTGGTGCTGATCGTTCTGGCAGGAGTTTGGGTATGGTAACTAACGTCACGAACCTGTCGCGTTCGGGCCTCTACGACTGGATGGCGCAGCGCGTCTCGGCGGTCGTTCTCGCGGCTTACTTCATCTTCCTGATCGGCTACCTCGCCGCCCACCCGGGCATCGACTACGCCCAGTGGCACGCTCTGTTCACCAACAACGCGATGCGCATCTTCAGTCTGCTGGCCCTCGTTGCCCTGGGCGCCCACGCCTGGGTCGGCATGTGGACCATTGCCACCGACTACCTGACGCCGATGGCGTTCGGCAAGTCGGCGACTGCGATTCGTTTCCTGTTCCAGGCGGTATGCGGCGTAGCGATGTTCGCTTACTTCGTCTGGGGTGTGCAGATTCTCTGGGGTATCTGATTCATGGCTAACATTCCTACGATTTCCTTCGACGCCATCATTATCGGTGGCGGCGGCGCTGGCATGCGCGCAGCGCTGCAGCTGGCTCAAGGCGGCCACAAGACTGCCGTAGTCACCAAGGTGTTCCCGACTCGTTCGCACACCGTTTCCGCCCAGGGCGGCATCACCTGCGCCATCGCTTCGGCCGACCCGAATGACGACTGGCGCTGGCACATGTACGACACCGTCAAGGGTTCCGACTACATCGGTGACCAGGACGCGATCGAGTACATGTGTCAGGAAGGCCCGGCCGCGGTCTTCGAGCTGGACCACATGGGTCTGCCGTTCTCGCGTACCGAGACCGGTCGCATCTATCAGCGTCCGTTCGGTGGCCAGTCCAAGGACTTCGGTAAAGGTGGCCAGGCCGCCCGTACCTGCGCCGCTTCCGACCGTACCGGTCACGCGCTGCTGCACACCCTGTACCAGGGCAACCTGAAGGCAGGCACCACCTTCCTCAACGAGTACTACGCCGTCGACCTGGTGAAGAACCAGGACGGCGCCTTCGTCGGTGTGATCGCGATCTGCATCGAAACCGGCGAAACCATGTACATCAAGTCCAAGGCCACCGTGCTGGCGACTGGCGGTGCGGGCCGTATCTACGCCTCCACCACCAACGCCCTGATCAATACCGGCGACGGTATCGGCATGGCGCTGCGTGCCGGTGTACCGGTGCAGGACATCGAGATGTGGCAGTTCCACCCGACCGGCATCGCCGGCGCCGGTGTACTGGTAACCGAAGGTTGCCGTGGTGAAGGTGGCTACCTGATCAACGCCCACGGCGAGCGCTTCATGGAGCGTTATGCGCCGAACGCGAAAGACCTGGCTGGCCGCGACGTGGTTGCCCGTTCCATGGTCAAAGAGATCATCGCCGGCAACGGCGTGGGCCCGAACAAGGACCACGTGCTGCTGAAGCTGGATCACCTGGGCGAGGAAGTGCTGCACAGCCGCCTGCCAGGTATCTGCGAGCTGTCCAAGACCTTCGCCCACGTCGACCCTGTGGTCGCGCCGGTCCCGGTCGTTCCGACCTGCCACTACATGATGGGCGGCGTTGCCACCAACATTCATGGCCAGGCCATCACCATGGACGCCGAAGGCAAGGACCACATCATTCCGGGCCTGTTCGCGGTCGGTGAGGTGGCGTGCGTATCGGTCCATGGTGCCAACCGCCTGGGCGGCAACTCGCTGCTCGACCTGGTGGTGTTCGGCCGTGCCGCCGGCCTGCACCTGGAAAAGGCGCTGACCGAAGGCGTCGAGTACCGCGATGCCAGCGACACCGACGTCGATGTTGCCCTGAACCGCCTGAACAAGCTCAATGAGCGTACCAGCGGTGAAGACGTGGCAAGCCTGAAGCGCGAACTGCAAAGCTGCATGCAGAACTACTTCGGTGTATTCCGTACCGGCGAATACATGCAGAAGGGTATCGAGCAGCTGGCTGGCCTGCGTGACCGCATCGCCAACGTCAAGATCAACGACAAGTCCCAGGCCTTCAACACCGCGCGTATCGAAGCGCTGGAGCTGCAGAACCTGCTGGAAGTCGCCGAAGCGACCGCCATTGCCGCTGAAGCCCGTAAAGAGTCCCGCGGCGCGCACGCCCGTGAAGACTTCGAAGACCGTGACGACGAGAACTGGCTGTGCCACACCCTGTACTACCCGGGTGAGAAGCGCGTTGCCAAGCGTGGCGTCAACTTTGCGCCGAAGACAGTTCCTGCCTTCGAACCAAAAGTCCGGACTTACTAAGGGTGGCTGCTATGTTGAAAGTCGAAGTTTATCGTTACAACCCCGACACCGACTCGGCGCCCAAGATGGAGTCGTTCGACGTCGATACCGGCGGCAAGGACCTGATGGTTCTGGACGTGCTGGCGCTGATCAAGGAAAAGGACGAGGGCTTCTCGTACCGTCGCTCCTGCCGTGAAGGCGTGTGCGGTTCCGATGGCATGAACATGAACGGCAAGAACGGCCTGGCCTGCATCACCCCGCTGTCGGGTGTGGTCAAGGGCAACAAGCTGGTCCTGCGTCCGCTGCCTGGCCTGCCGGTCATTCGTGACCTGGTGGTCGATATGAGCATCTTCTACAAGCAGTACGAGAAGGTGAAGCCTTTCCTGCAGAACGACACGCCGGCCCCGGCCATCGAGCGTCTGCAGTCGCCGGAAGATCGCGACAAGCTGGACGGTCTGTACGAGTGCATCCTGTGCGCCTGCTGCTCGACCTCCTGCCCGTCGTTCTGGTGGAACCCGGACAAGTTCCTGGGCCCCGCCGCACTGCTGCAGGCCTATCGCTTCCTGGCCGACAGCCGTGACACCAAGACTCAGGAGCGCCTGGCGTCCCTGGATGACCCGTTCAGCGTATTCCGCTGCCGCGGGATCATGAACTGCGTGAACGTTTGCCCGAAAGGTCTGAATCCGACCAAGGCAATCGGCCACGTACGTAACATGCTGCTGCAAAGCGGCACCTGATTCAAAGCGTTGTACCTGCAGTAAGCCGAGGTGCGGGTGGTGAGCCCGCACTGAGGTAAAACCCGAGCAAGGGCCCAAAAAGCCCGCGCTCATTACCTATGAAGATATGAGACCAGCAGGGGCTTCCGGGCTGGTACCCGGAAAATCAGCAGGATCCAGGTGGCGTGGTTCAGTCGCTGTGTTCGGACTTTTCCAGGTTTGCTGTGGCTCTCGCCGATCAGTCCCCTAACCGAGGGTGACCAAGCATGCAAGAAAGCGTGATGCAGCGCATGTGGGATAGCGCCCACCTTTCAGGTGGTAACGCTGCATATGTGGAAGAGCTTTATGAGCTCTACCTGCACGACCCTAACGCTGTGCCAGAAGAGTGGCGCACTTACTTCCAGAAGTTGCCCGCCGACGGCAGCACCGCTACCGATGTATCGCACTCGACGATCCGCGACCATTTCGTACTGCTGGCAAAGAACCAGCGCCGCGCCCAACCGGTATCCGCCGGGAGCGTGAGCAGTGAACACGAGAAGAAGCAGGTTGAAGTGCTGCGACTGATCCAGGCCTATCGTATGCGCGGCCATCAGGCTGCCAAGCTCGACCCGTTGGGGTTGTGGCAGCGTCCTGCGCCCGTAGACCTGTCGATCAATCACTACGGCTTGACCAATGCCGATCTTGATACGACCTTCCGTGCCGGCGACCTGTTCATCGGCAAAGAGGAAGCGAGCCTACGCGAAATCTTCGAAGCGCTGCAGAAGACATATTGTCGCACCATTGGCGCCGAGTTCACCCACATCGTCGATTCCGAGCAGCGCAGCTGGTTCCAGCAGCGCCTGGAAAGCGTACGTGGCCGTCCGGAATTCTCCGCCGACGTGCAGGCTCACCTGCTCGAGCGCGTCACGGCCGGTGAGGGCCTGGAGAAGTACCTGGGCACCAAGTACCCGGGCACCAAGCGCTTCGGCCTCGAGGGTGGCGAAAGCCTGATCCCGATGCTGGACGAAATGATCCAGCGCTCCGGTTCCTACGGCACCAAGGAAGTCGTGATCGGCATGGCCCACCGTGGCCGCCTCAACGTGCTCGTCAACACCTTCGGCAAGAACCCGCGCGAGCTGTTCGACGAGTTCGAAGGCAAGAAGATGAACGAGCTGGGCTCCGGTGACGTGAAGTATCACCAGGGCTTCTCCTCCAACGTGATGACTCCCGGTGGCGAAGTCCACCTGGCCATGGCGTTCAACCCCTCCCACCTGGAAATCGTCTCGCCAGTGGTGGAAGGTTCGGTTCGCGCCCGCCAGGATCGCCGCAACGACACCGTTGGCGACAAGGTCCTGCCGATCTCCATCCACGGTGACGCAGCATTCGCCGGCCAGGGTGTGGTCATGGAAACCTTCCAGATGTCGCAGACCCGCGGTTTCAAGACCGGCGGCACCGTGCACATCGTGATCAACAACCAGGTCGGTTTCACCATCAGCAACCCGCTGGACGCGCGCTCCACCGAGTACGCCACCGACGTTGCCAAGATGATCCAGGCGCCGATCCTGCACGTGAACGGCGATGATCCGGAAGCGGTGATGTTCGTCACCCAGCTGGCCATCGACTACCGCATGCAGTTCAAGCGTGACGTGGTCATCGACCTGGTCTGCTACCGTCGTCGCGGCCACAACGAGGCCGACGAGCCGAACGGCACCCAGCCTTTGATGTACCAGCAGATCAGCAAGCAGCGCACCACCCGTGAGCTGTACGCCGAGCAACTGATCAGCGCCGGTCGCATCGACGCCGAGCGCGCCCAGGCCAAGATCGACGAGTACCGCAACGCCCTGGACAACGGCCTGCACGTGGTCAAGAGCCTGGTCAAGGAGCCGAACCGCGAACTGTTCGTCGACTGGCGTCCGTACCTGGGTCACGCCTGGACCGCGCGTCACGACACCCGCTTCGACCTCAAGACCCTGCAGGAGCTGTCGGCCAAGCTGCTCGAGCTGCCTGAAGGTTTCGTCGTCCAGCGCCAGGTCGCGAAGATCTACGAAGACCGTCAGAAGATGCAGGCCGGTGGCTTGCCGATCAACTGGGGTTATGCAGAGACCATGGCCTACGCCACCCTGCAGTTCGAAGGTCACCCGATCCGCATGACCGGCCAGGACATCGGCCGTGGCACCTTCTCGCACCGTCACGCGGTGCTGCACAACCAGAAGGACGCCAGCACTTACGTGCCGCTGAAGAACCTGTTCCCGGGCCAGCCGCGTTTCGACCTGTACGACTCCTTCCTCTCGGAAGAAGCGGTACTGGCCTTCGAATACGGCTACTCGACCACCACGCCGAACGCGCTGGTGATCTGGGAAGCCCAGTTCGGCGACTTCGCCAACGGTGCGCAAGTGGTGATCGACCAGTTCATCACCAGTGGCGAGCACAAGTGGGGCCGCCTGTGCGGTCTGACCATGCTGCTGCCGCACGGCTATGAAGGCCAGGGTCCGGAGCACTCCTCCGCGCGTCTGGAGCGCTACCTGCAGCTGTGCGCCGAGCACAACATCCAGGTTTGCGTGCCGACCACCCCGGCACAGATCTACCACCTGCTGCGTCGCCAGGTCATCCGTCCGCTGCGCAAACCGCTGGTCGTGCTGACGCCGAAGTCGCTGCTGCGCCACAAGCTGGCCATCTCGACCCTGGAAGACCTGGCCGATGGCTCGTTCCAGACCGTGATCCCGGAAATCGACACCCTGGATCCGGCCAAGGTCGAGCGCCTGGTCCTGTGCGGTGGCAAGGTCTACTACGATCTGCTGGAAAAACGCCGTGCCGAAGGCCGCGAAGATATCGCCATCGTGCGTATCGAGCAGCTGTATCCGTTCCCTGAGGACGACCTGGTCGAAATCCTCGCGCCTTACACCAACCTCAAGCACGCAGTGTGGTGTCAGGAAGAGCCGATGAACCAGGGCGCCTGGTACAGCAGCCAGCACCACATGCGCCGTATCCTGGGTCGCCACAACAAGGCGCTGGTCCTGGAATACGCCGGTCGCGACGCTTCCGCCGCGCCAGCCTGTGGTTACGCATCGAAGCACGCCGAACAGCAGGAAAAACTGCTGCAAGACGCCTTCACTGTCTAACGCCTCGCGCACCTGAAACCGAATTTAAGGAAACACAGATAATGGCTATCGAGATCAAAGCCCCAACCTTCCCGGAATCGGTTGCCGATGGCACCGTTGCCACCTGGCACAAGCAGCCGGGCGACGCCGTCAAGCGTGACGAGCTGATCGTCGACATCGAGACCGACAAGGTCGTCCTGGAAGTCCTGGCCACCGCCGACGGCGTGCTGGGCGCCATCGTCAAGGGCGAGGGCGACACCGTCCTGTCCGACGAAGTCCTGGGCTCGATCGTTGAAGGTGGCGCCGCCGCCGCAGCTCCGGCTGCCGCGCCTGCCGCTGCTGCTCCGGCCGCCGCTGCCGCCGATGCTGGCGAAGACGACCCGGTCGCCGCTCCAGCCGCGCGCAAGCTGGCTGAAGAGAACGGCATCGACCTGGCTACCGTTGCCGGCACCGGCAAGGGCGGTCGCATCACCAAGGAAGACGTCGTCGCTGCCGTCGCCAACAAGAAGTCGGCCCCTGCCGCTGCACCGGCTGCCAAGCCGGCCGCCGCTGCCGCTGCCCCGGTCGTCGTCGCCGCTGGCGACCGCACCGAGAAGCGCGTGCCGATGACCCGCCTGCGCGCCAAGATCGCCGAGCGTCTGGTCGAAGCACAGTCGAACATGGCCATGCTGACCACCTTCAACGAAGTCGACATGACCGAAGTCATGGCCCTGCGTTCGAAGTACAAGGACCTGTTCGAGAAGACCCACAACGGCGTGCGCCTGGGCTTCATGTCGTTCTTCGTCAAGGCGGCCACCGAGGCGCTGAAGCGCTTCCCGGCGGTCAACGCCTCGATCGACGGCAACGACATCGTCTACCACGGCTTTGCTGACGTCGGCGTCGCCGTCTCCAGCGACCGTGGCCTGGTGGTACCGGTGCTGCGCAACGCCGAATCGATGAGCCTGGCCGAAATCGAGAACGGCATCGCCACCTTCGGCAAGAAAGCCCGTGACGGCAAGCTGTCGATCGAAGAGATGACTGGCGGTACCTTCACCATCACCAACGGTGGTACCTTCGGCTCGATGATGTCGACCCCGATCGTCAACCCGCCGCAGGCCGCGATCCTGGGTATGCACAACATCATCCAGCGCCCGATGGCCATCAATGGCCAAGTGGTGATCCGCCCGATGATGTACCTGGCGCTGTCCTATGACCACCGCCTGATCGACGGCAAGGAAGCGGTAACCTTCCTGGTGACCATCAAGAACCTGCTGGAAGATCCGTCTCGCCTGCTGCTGGACATCTAATCAACTAGCCGCGCGCCGCCGGCCCCGCTCTTCGCAAGAGGCGGGGCCGTGCGGTAGGCGGCCTGTAGCTTGTAGCTGATAAGGAATCTTTTATGACCCAGAAATTCGACGTAGTGGTGATTGGTGCAGGTCCTGGCGGCTATGTTGCCGCCATCAAGGCTGCCCAACTCGGTCTGAAGACTGCCTGTATCGAGAAATACACCGACGCCGAGGGCAAGCTGGCCCTGGGCGGCACCTGCCTGAACGTGGGTTGCATTCCGTCCAAGGCGCTGCTGGACAGCTCCTGGAAGTACAAGGAAGCCAAAGAGAGCTTCAACGTGCACGGTATCTCCACTGGTGAAGTGAAGATGGACGTTGCCGCGATGGTTGGCCGCAAGGCCGGCATCGTCAAGAACCTGACCGGTGGCGTCGCCACCCTGTTCAAGGCCAACGGCGTCACTTCGATCCAGGGCCACGGCAAGCTGCTGGCCGGCAAGAAAGTCGAAGTCACCAAGGCTGACGGCACCACCGAAGTCATCGAAGCCGAGAACGTGATCCTGGCCTCCGGTTCGCGTCCGATCGACATTCCGCCGGCCCCGGTCGACCAGAACGTCATCGTCGACTCCACCGGCGCCCTGGAATTCCAGAGCGTACCGAAGCGCCTGGGCGTCATCGGTGCCGGCGTGATCGGCCTGGAACTGGGCTCGGTATGGGCTCGCCTGGGTGCCGAAGTCACCGTCCTGGAAGCCCTGGACACCTTCCTGATGGCTGCCGACACCGCCGTGTCGAAAGAAGCCCAGAAGACCCTGACCAAGCAAGGCCTGGACATCAAGCTGGGCGCTCGCGTCACCGGCTCGAAAGTCAACGGCAACGAAGTCGAAGTCACCTACACCAACGCCGAAGGCGAGCAGAAGATCACCTTCGACAAGCTGATCGTCGCGGTCGGCCGTCGTCCGGTGACCACCGACCTGCTGGCCGCCGACAGCGGCGTGACCATCGACGAGCGTGGCTACATCTTCGTCGATGACCACTGCGCCACCAGCGTTCCGGGCGTCTACGCCATCGGTGACGTGGTGCGCGGCATGATGCTGGCGCACAAGGCCTCGGAAGAGGGCATCATGGTCGTCGAGCGCATCAAGGGCCACAAGGCCCAGATGAACTACGACCTGATCCCGTCGGTCATCTACACCCACCCGGAAATCGCGTGGGTCGGCAAGACCGAACAAGCCTTGAAGGCCGAGGGTGTTGAGGTTAACGTAGGCACCTTCCCGTTCGCGGCCAGCGGCCGTGCGATGGCAGCCAACGATACCGGTGGTTTCGTCAAGGTCATCGCCGACGCCAAGACCGACCGCGTCCTGGGTGTTCACGTGATTGGCCCGTCGGCTGCCGAACTGGTACAGCAGGGCGCGATCGCAATGGAATTCGGCACCAGTGCCGAGGATCTGGGCATGATGGTCTTCAGCCATCCGACCCTGTCCGAAGCGTTGCATGAAGCAGCGCTGGCGGTGAATGGCGGTGCCATTCACGTCGCCAACCGTAAGAAGCGTTAATTATAAGAAACCACGGCGGTCTGCCCGTCGTGGGTCTTGCGTGCAAGACTCACCGCGGAACGTCCGCCGGACCGGATCACATGGGAAAACCCGGGGTCAACGGTCACAGGTGGTGCGGCGCCAGTAATGGCGCAGCGCCGAAGCGCAGTACCTAACGAAGACGGTAAAAAGCATGAATCTTCACGAGTATCAGGGTAAGCAGCTGTTCGCTGAATACGGCCTGCCAGTTTCCAAGGGTTTCGCAGTCGACACCCCTGAAGCTGCAGCAGAAGCCTGCGACAAGATCGGCGGTTCCGAGTGGGTTGTAAAAGCCCAGGTTCACGCGGGTGGTCGCGGTAAAGCGGGCGGCGTCAAGCTGGTTCGCAGCAAGGAAGACGCCAAGGCGTTCGCTGCCCAGTGGCTTGGCAAGAACCTGGTTACCTACCAGACCGACGCCAATGGTCAGCCAGTTTCCAAGATCCTGGTCGAATCCTGCACTGACATCGCCAAAGAGCTGTACCTGGGCGCTGTAGTCGATCGTTCGAGCCGCCGCATCGTGTTCATGGCTTCCACCGAAGGTGGCGTGGACATCGAGAAAGTCGCTCACGACACTCCTGAGAAGATCCTCAAGGCCACCATCGATCCGCTGGTCGGCGCTCAGCCGTTCCAGGGTCGCGAGCTGGCGTTCCAGCTGGGCCTGGAAGGCAAGCAAGTTCAGCAGTTCGCCAAGATCTTCGTAGGCCTGGCCAAGCTGTTCAAGGATCACGATCTGGCCCTGCTGGAAGTGAACCCGCTGGTGATCAAGGCCGACGGCGATCTGCACTGCCTCGATGCCAAGATCAACATCGACGCCAACGCCATGTACCGTCAGCCGAAGCTGAAGACCTTCCACGACCCGTCGCAGGACGACGCCCGTGAAGCCCACGCCGCCAAGTTCGAACTGAACTACGTTGCCCTTGAAGGCAACATCGGCTGCATGGTCAACGGTGCCGGCCTGGCCATGGGTACCATGGACATCGTCAACCTGCACGGCGGCAAGCCAGCCAACTTCCTCGACGTAGGCGGCGGCGCTACCAAAGAGCGCGTTACCGAAGCGTTCAAGATCATCCTGTCCGACAGCAATGTCGCGGCCGTCCTGGTCAACATCTTCGGCGGCATCGTTCGCTGCGACATGATTGCCGAAGGCATCATCGGCGCTGTGAAAGAAGTCGGCGTCAAGGTTCCGGTTGTCGTTCGCCTCGAAGGCAACAACGCCGAACTGGGCGCTAAAGTACTGGCAGAAAGCGGTTTGAACATCATTGCGGCAACCAGCCTGACCGACGCTGCTCAACAAGTTGTCAAAGCTGCGGAGGGCAAGTAATGAGCGTCCTGATCAATAAAGACACCAAAGTCATCTGCCAGGGCTTCACCGGCTCGCAGGGTACTTTCCACTCCGAACAAGCCATCGCCTACGGCACCAAGATGGTCGGCGGCGTCACCCCGGGCAAGGGTGGCACCACCCACCTGGGCCTGCCGGTGTTCAACACTGTGAAAGAAGCTGTAGAAGCCACCGGCGCTGACGCGTCGGTCATCTACGTACCGGCTCCTTTCTGCAAGGACTCGATCCTGGAAGCCGCCTTCGGTGGCATCAAGCTGATCGTCTGCATCACCGAGGGTATTCCTACCCTCGACATGCTGGACGCCAAGGTCAAGTGCGACGAGCTGGGCGTGACCCTGATCGGCCCGAACTGCCCAGGCGTGATCACTCCGGGCGAGTGCAAGATCGGCATCATGCCGGGTCACATCCACCTGCCAGGCAAGGTCGGTATCGTTTCGCGTTCCGGCACCCTGACCTACGAAGCTGTGAAGCAGACCACCGACGCCGGCTTCGGCCAGTCGACCTGCGTCGGCATCGGCGGTGACCCGATCCCGGGCTCCAACTTCATCGACATCCTGAAGCTGTTCCAGGAAGATCCAAAGACCGAAGCGATCGTCATGATCGGTGAGATCGGCGGTTCCGCTGAAGAAGAAGCCGCGGCCTACATCAAGGCCAACGTGACCAAGCCTGTCGTTTCCTACATCGCCGGTGTTACCGCACCTGCGGGCAAGCGCATGGGCCACGCTGGCGCCATCATCTCCGGTGGCAAGGGTACTGCGGACGAGAAGTTCGCCGCCCTGCAGGACGCCGGTGTTAAAACCGTGCGTTCCCTGGCTGACATCGGCAAGGCCCTGGCCGAGCTGACTGGCTGGGAAGTCAAGAAGTAAGTAACACGCAGTACCCCCCACGCGCACAAAGGCCACCTTCGGGTGGCCTTTGTCGTTGTTGCGGCTGTGCCGGCCTCTTCGCGGGTAAACCCGCTCCCACAGGGCATCACACAATCCCTGTGGGAGCGGGTTTACCCGCGAAGAGGCCGGCACAGGTGATGGGGAAAATTCGATCACCTCAATCAGGATTTTCAACCAGACATCTACCCAAATGAGCAATAAATTGTCGCCTAACACGTTCAACCAGACGACAAACACATACGCACATCGGACAAGCAGCACTGTGCCAGTGCGTTTGTCAGGCAAAACAGGTAGGCTACGCGTTCACTCTGTGCCCGTACCCCAAAAGGGAACGACACGCTAAACGGGTCTGGCTCACCAAGCCGGGCAGCATTTCCCTTCATCCTATGGGAAATCCCCTCCGACTCCCGATTTCAGCAGTGTGGTATTTCCTTAAATGAAAGTGTTAAAAGGCCAGGATATCCTGGCACTTGGCTTTATGACGTTCGCGCTGTTCGTCGGCGCCGGCAACATCATCTTCCCGCCCATCGTCGGCCTGCAATCCGGCCCGAACGTATGGATGGCCGCACTCGGCTTCCTGGTCACCGCCGTAGGCCTGCCGGTCATCACCGTCATCGCCCTGGCCAAGGTCGGTGGCGGCATGGACGCCCTGAGCAGCCCGATCGGCAAGTTCTTCGGTGGCCTGCTGGCGGCCGTGTGCTACCTCTCCGTCGGCCCGCTGTTCGCCACTCCGCGTACCGCGACCGTGTCGTTCGAAGTGGGCGTTGCACCGCTGACCGGCGAGAGCCCGACGGCGCTGCTTATCTACAGCATCGTGTACTTCGCCGTGGTGCTGGCCGTGTCCATGTACCCGGGCAAGCTGCTCGACACCGTGGGCCGTTTCCTCGCGCCGTTGAAGATCATCGCCCTGGCGGTGCTGGGTATCGCGGCCTTCGCCCTGCCGGCCGGCACCATTGGCGAGGCCCAGCCTGCCTACGCCGCCGCTGCGTTCTCCAAAGGGTTCTCCGATGGCTACCTGACCATGGACACCCTGGGCGCCCTGGTCTTCGGTATCGTCATCGTCAACGCCATCCGCTCACGTGGCGTCGAGTCGCCGAAGCTGATCACCCGCTATGCCATCATCGCCGGCCTGATTGCCGGTGTCGGCCTGGTGCTGGTGTATGTCAGCCTGTTCCGCCTCGGCGCGGGCAGCCATGACATCGCCGCCGACGCCACCAACGGCGCGATGGTCCTGCATGCCTACGTGCAGCACACCTTCGGTTCCCTGGGCAGCGGCTTCCTCGCCGTGCTGATCGCCCTGGCCTGCCTGGTGACTGCCGTTGGCCTGACCTGCGCCTGCGCCGAGTATTTCAGCCAGATCCTGCCGTTGTCGTACCGCACTCTGGTGGTGATCCTGGCCGGCTTCTCGCTGGTGATCTCCAACCTGGGCCTGACCAAGCTGATCATGTTCTCGATTCCCGTGCTGACGGCGATCTACCCGCCGTGCATCGTGGTCGTGGGCCTGAGCTTCGTGAAGGACCTGTGGAATTCGCCAACCCGCATCCTGGCCCCGGTCATGCTGGTGTCGCTGGTGTTCGGCGTTGTCGATGCGATCAAGGGCAGCAGCTTTGCCCACGTACTGCCTGACGCCTTGGCCCATCTGCCGTTCAGCAACGAAGGCATGGCCTGGCTGGTGCCTTCGGTGGTCACCCTGGCCGCCGCCGTGGTCTTCGACCGCATGTTGGGCAAGCCGCGCGAGGCGCTGGCCTGATGGATTGAAACCTGAAGGGCAGGGCGCTGGCCACAAGCCGAAGGGCGCCTGACCAAGGTGGATATCGAAACCCCGCTTCCTGTGAAGGAGCGGGGTTTTTTATTGCCTGTGCCGGCCCTTTCGCGGGTAAACCCGCTCCCACAGGCACCGTGTGATCCCTGTGGGAGCGGGTTTACCCGCGAAGAGGCCAGTGCAGGAAAAGCCAAAAATGGCGCACATGTGTCTTATGGCGAATCCGGACGTCGAAAACCGGTCTGTTTCTCTTTCACGGGATTCCTGCATGAGCTTCATCCAAAACAACCTGGGCAACCTCCTGGCCGCCTGCTGGTTCGCCATCTGCTGGGGCGGCTACACCCGCTACGCCATCTGGAAAGGCCGCGACACGGCGTGCCTGGCCAGCGTGCTGCACCTGTACCGCGAAGACTGGATGCGCCGCATGCTGCTGCGCGACAACCGCATCGCCGATGCCAGCGTGATCGGCAACCTGGAGCGCAACGCGTCGTTCTTCGCCTCCAGTACCCTGATCATCCTCGCCGGTATCCTCACCGTGCTCGGTGCATCGGATCGCGCGCTGTCGCTGCTGGCCGACCTGCCATTGGTACAGCAGGCCTCGCAAGGGATGTCCGAAATCAAGCTGCTGTGCCTGGCAACGGTATTCGTCTACGCCTTCTTTACCTTCAGCTGGTGCATGCGCCAATACAACTTCGCCGCGGTGCTGGTGGGCTCGGCCCCGATGATCGGCGAGCGTCTGGTCAACGAACTCGAACGCAAGGCTTTCGCGTCGAGGGCGGCGCGGGTGCTGTCGCTGGCCGCCAACCAGTTCAACCTGGGGTTGCGTTCGTATTACTTCGGCATGGCCATGTTGAGCTGGTTCATCAGCCCCTGGTTGTTCATGGTCATGAGCGTCGGCGTTGTATTCATCCTGTATCGCCGCGAGTTCCATTCCCATGTGCTGGAAGTGATGGTGTTCACACCGACCGAAAGTGTGTCGGTAGAGCCAGGCAAGGACACTTCCGGTATTGCCGGCTGAAGCCTTTCAGCGTTAAACGCAGGTACAAAAAAACCCGACATTGTCGGGTTTTTTTGTACCTGCGCGATTACTGCTTGGCAGGTTCGGCAGGTGCAGTGGTCGGCGCTGGGGTAGTCGGCGCGGCTTCCTCGGCGGCCTTCTGCTGCGCTTCGGCCTGATCTTTGGCGGCTTCGGCGTTTTCCTTGGCGGCTTCGTTCATCTTATCCTGAGCTTCGCCCATCTTCTCTTGGGCTTGCTCGGCGTGTTGCTGTGCGTCCTGGGCTTTGTCTTCGCTCGCTTTATCGCAAGCAGCCAGGCCCATGGCAGCGGCCAGCATCAGAGCAAAAGCAAAAGGTTTACGCATGGGGTGTTTCTCCTGGGTGGAATAACTTTACTTGTACCTTCGAGTTCGCCAGGTACGAATAAGTTCCACAAAGGTTACAGATATATAACTGCCCGACCTATATAGACTTTTTATCCATTTTATGCAGCGAGGGACAATGAACGAGACGCCGTTGATGGCGATGGCCGAGCGTTTTCTCTCGGCGCTGAAACATTGCCAGGTATTGCAGATGCGCGTGCACCACGCCGATGCCGATGGCATGACGCTGGTGCTGCCCTGGCAGCCGGCGATTGTCGGCAATCCGCAGAACGGCGCGGTGCATGGCGGCGTGCTGACCACGCTGATGGACACCACCTGCGGCATGGCCACGCTCTGCGCGCTGCCGCGTTTCGAAGTGTGCCCGACCCTGGACCTGCGCATCGACTACATGCACCCGGCCGAGGCGGGCAAGGATATCTACGGTTACGCCCAGTGCTACCGGGTAACCCGGGATGTCATCTTTACCCGTGGCACCGCCTACCAGGATGACCCTGCGCAACCGATCTGCCAGGTGGTCGGCACCTTCATGCGCCTGGGGCAGGACGTCAAGGGTGGTATCCGCTTCGGCAACAGCCTCAAGGAGGGCCGCGCGTGATTCCTGCCGACATCCGTCAACAGCTGAACCAGGCCCATGCCCGCGGCGACTACCAGCCCCTGCTGGCGTTGATCCCGTATGCCGGGCTGATCGGCATCGAATGCGAGCGCCAGGGCGACGACCTGCTGTTCCGCCTGCCGGCCAACCCCGACAACATCGGCAACCCGTTGCTGCCGGCGATCCATGGTGGCGTCATCGCCGGGTTCATGGAGCTGTCCGCGGCGCTCTACCTGCTGATCTACAGCGAGAGCGCGAGCATCCCGAAGATCATCGATTTCTCCATCGACTACCTGCGCGCCGGGCATTTTCGCGACACCTATGCCCAGTGCCAGCTGTGGCGCCAGGGGCGGCGGGTGACCAACGTGGCGATCACCGCCTGGCAGGGCGATCGCGACACGCCGATCGCCACGGCGCGCGCGCATTTCAAGATCGAACCGGAAAAGCCCTTGAAATAGTCGGGGCTGCCCCCATCTGTTGGACATCCGCCATCAAAAGCAGGCCAGACGGCCGCCAGGCGCCAACAACCAACAGATTGGAGTTTTGAAGACCATGAGTGTGGAGACTCAAAAACAAACCCTGGGCTTCCAGACCGAGGTAAAGCAGCTGCTGCACCTCATGATCCATTCCCTGTATTCGAACAAGGAGATCTTCCTGCGCGAGCTGGTCTCCAACGCCTCCGACGCCGTCGACAAGCTGCGTTTCGAGGCCCTGGCCAAGCCTGAGCTGCTCGAAGGCGGCGCCGAGCTGAAGATCCGCGTGAGCTTCGACAAGGCCGCCAATACCGTGACCCTCGAGGACAACGGTATCGGCATGAGCCGCGAAGACGTCATCGCCCACCTGGGCACCATCGCCAAGTCCGGCACTGCCGACTTCATGAAGAACCTCACCGGTGACCAGAAGAAGGACTCGCACCTGATCGGTCAGTTCGGCGTGGGCTTCTACTCCGCGTTCATCGTCGCCGACAAGGTCGATGTGTTCAGCCGTCGCGCCGGGCTGCCGGCCGCCGAAGGCGTGCACTGGTCGTCCAAGGGCGAGGGCGACTTCGAAGTTGCCACGGTCGACAAGCCAGAGCGCGGCACCCGCATTGTCCTGCACCTGAAGAAGGGCGAGGACGAGTTCGCCGATGGCTGGCGCCTGCGCAACATCATCAAGAAATACTCCGATCACATCGCCTTGCCAATCGAGCTGCCGAAAGAGCAGGCAGCGGCCGCCGAAGGTGAAGAACAGCCGGCGCAGGAGTGGGAAACCGTCAACCGCGCCAGCGCCCTGTGGACCCGCCCGCGTACCGAGATCAAGGACGAGGAATACCAGGAGTTCTACAAGCACATCGGCCATGACTTCGAAAACCCGCTGGCCTGGACCCACAACAAGGTCGAAGGCAAGCTCGAATACAACTCGCTGCTGTACGTGCCGGCCCGCGCGCCGTTCGACCTGTACCAGCGCGAAGCGCCACGCGGCCTGAAGCTGTACGTGCAGCGCGTGTTCATCATGGACCAGGCCGAGTCGTTCCTGCCGCTGTACCTGCGCTTCATCAAGGGCGTGGTCGACTCCAACGACCTGTCGCTGAACGTTTCCCGCGAGATCCTGCAGAAGGATCCGATCATCGATTCGATGAAGACCGCGCTGACCAAGCGCGTCCTGGACATGCTGGAGAAGCTGGCGAAGAACGAGCCCGAGCAGTACAAGGGCTTCTGGAAGAACTTCGGCCAGGTGCTGAAGGAAGGCCCGGCCGAGGACTTCGCCAACAAGGAGAAGATCGCCAGCCTGCTGCGCTTTGCCTCCACCCATGACGACAGCGGCGAGCAGAGCGTTGCCCTGGCCGACTACCTGGCCCGCGCCAAGGAAGGCCAGGACAAGATCTACTTCCTCACCGGCGAATCCTATGCCCAGGTCAAGAACAGCCCGCACCTGGAAGTCTTCCGCAAGAAAGGCATCGAAGTGCTGCTGCTGACCGATCGCATCGACGAATGGCTGATGAGCTACCTCAGCGAGTTCGATGGCAAGGCCTTCGTCGACGTCGCCCGTGGCGACCTGGACCTGGGCAAGCTGGACTCCGAAGAGGACAAGAAGGCCCAGGAAGAAGTCGCCAAGGACAAGGAAGGCCTGGTCGAGCGCCTCAAGGGCGCGCTGGGTGACAGCGTGGCGGAGGTGCGTGTCTCGCACCGCCTGACCGACTCGCCGGCAATCCTGGCCATCGGCGAACAGGACCTGGGCCTGCAGATGCGCCAGATCCTCGAAGCCAGCGGGCAGAAGGTGCCGGAGTCCAAGCCGATCTTCGAGTTCAACCCGACCCACCCGCTGATCGAGAAGCTCGATGGCGAGCAGAGCGAAGATCGCTTCGCCGAGCTTTCGCACATCCTGTTCGACCAGGCGGCCCTGGCGGCCGGCGACAGCCTGAAGGATCCGGCGGCCTATGTGCGTCGCCTCAACAAGCTGCTGGTCGAGCTGTCCGCTTGATCTGACGCAGACAAAGCCCGCTTCGGCGGGCTTTTTCATTTCTGGCGGGGGCAAGCCCGCTCCCACGAATACATCTATCATGTGCTGACCCGTGAAGCCCAAGGAGAGCTGAATGAGCAAGGTCATCGTCGAATCGCTGGTCTATCACCTGTCAGGCAAAGCCTACGAGAGCCGTCTGGTTTACACCCAGGGCGCGCTGCCGCAGCCGGGGCTGGTGATGGCGCCGAACTGGATGGGTATCGGCGAGGGCGCCGAACGTATCGCCAGGGAAGTGGCCGAGCAAGGCTATGTGGTGCTGATCGCCGACCTGTACGGCCAGTCGGTACGTCCGTCCAATGCCGACGAGGCGGGCGCGGCGATGATGCCGCTGAAGAACGATCGCGCCGAGCTGCGCAAGCGCATGCAGGAGGCGCTGGCGCAACTGGTGGGGCAATCGAAGGCCTTGCTGGAGCCCGGCAAGGTGGCTACCTTCGGCTTCTGCTTCGGCGGCTGTTGTGCCCTGGAGCTGGCCCGCACCGGTGCCGACCTGAAGGCCGCTGTTTCATTCCATGGCACCCTGGATACGCCAAACCCCGAGGATGCCAAGCGTATCAAAGGCTCGGTGCTGGTCCTTCATGGCGCCTCCGACCCGCTGGTGCCCAAAGAGCAGCTACCGGCCTTTGAGGAGGAGATGAACGCCGCTAAAGTCGACTGGCAGTTGCTCAGCTACGGCGGTGCGGTGCACTCGTTCACCGACCCGAATGCCAATGTTCCGGGCAAGATGCAGTATGACCGGCGTACGTCGGAGCGGGCGTTCCGCGCGATGCATAACCTGCTCAAGGAAGTGTTCCAGCGCTGATACCGCAGGGGGACGCTTCGCGGCACAAGGCCGCTCCTACAGGGGGATGCGTATTTCTGTAGGAGCGGCCTTGTGCCGCGAAAGGGCTGCAAAGCAGCCCCAATTCAGCGGGGTAACTCGATTCTCGAAGTTTCCCCCAGCACCGTCGGCCAATCCCCCGCAGCCCACTTGGCCCGCGCTCGCTCGATCAGTTCCGGATCACTGGCCACGAAATTCCAGTTCATCCGCCGCGGCCCATCCAGCGCCGCACCACCGATCAGCACCAGCTGGCACGCTTCTTCGGCGTACAGCACCACATCTTCGCCCTCCGGCAGCACGACCAGGCTGCAGGCCTCCGCGCGCTCGTCGTTGAGCGACAGTTCACCGTCCAGCACATACAGGGCGCGTTGCTCATGCTCGGCTGGGACTGTCAGCGTCGTGGCCGATTGCATGTGCACGTGGGCATACAGGGTAGGGGAGAGCACCGGCACTGGCGACTCCAGGCAAAAACCATTGCCGGCAATCATGCGGATCTGCACGCCCAGGCTGTCACTGACCGGCAGGCTCGCCGCCGGATGATGGCTGTAGCTCGGCTTGCCCTGCTCGTGCTCGCGAGGCGACGCCAGCCAGACCTGCAGCCCGTGCAGTCTTGAACCCTTGGCCAGCAGATCGGCTGGCGTGCGCTCGACATGCGCCACACCCGCCCCGGCAGTCATCCAACTGACGTCCCCGGGGCCCACGCGCTGGTCCGAACCCAGGCTGTCCTTGTGCTGGATTTCACCCTCGAACAGGTAGGTGAGGGTGGACAGGCCGATATGCGGATGCTGGCGAATGTCCATGCCATGCCCCGGCGCGTAGTCGGTTTCCAGCATATGGTCGAAGAACACGAATGGGCCGACGCTGCGGCACTGCGCCGAGGGCAGCGGGCGCAGGATCGGCTGGCCCTCGACCGATTCGGCGCGTGGGCGGATGACCAGGGGACTGCTCATGGCGACACTCCTTGAGGGATGCCTGCAAGCATAGCGTTTCGCCGCCCGTGGCTGAACCGTCGCGGGCGCTGTCCGGTCTACTCTTGCGGGACCGGCAAAGGAGGCTCCGATGATCGCCCGCACACTGGCTTGCCTGCTGCTGAGCGCAGGCCTGTTCGATGTCGCTCAGGCCCGCGACTACCGCTACAGCGACGCGCACCTGCACTACGTGGACTTTTTCCAGGAAACCGAGGGCATGCCCGCGCTGCTCAAGGCCATGGATGCAGCTGGGGTTGAGCAGTCGATGATTTCCGGCATCCCGGTGGCCAAGAAGTGGCATGAGGATGAGCCCAAGCGCCCGCGCTATTACGCCGGAGATGACGCCGACGCCTACTGGTACAGCGCCACCGACCTGTACGTCGCCGACGCGTTGCAGAAGCTGCCAGCGCAGCAACGCCGTCGCTTCCACCCGTTCCTCACTGGCTTCAATCCGGTGGACAAGAACGCCGTCAACCATATCGAGCGCATGCTCGAGCTTTATCCGGG
This sequence comes from Pseudomonas sp. DVZ6, assembly GCF_024259445.1. Lineage (NCBI taxonomy): Bacteria > Pseudomonadati > Pseudomonadota > Gammaproteobacteria > Pseudomonadales > Pseudomonadaceae > Pseudomonas > Pseudomonas sp. DVZ6. The sequence goes on along the minus strand of NZ_JANCLM010000053.1, from coordinate 11,633 downwards.
GCTGTGGCAGGGCATCGGCGAAGTATTCACCCGTCACGACGACCTCACCGCCCTGACCAGCGGCGACACGCCGCGGGCCAACAACGAAGCCATGACCCGCATCTATCACCTGGCCGCCGAGCGCGATTTGCCGGTGCTGCTGCATTCGAACATCACCTCCAAGCGCGAGCGCAACCCGCTGTACCTGGCCGAGATCGAGGAGCCGCTGCGTAACCACCCGCATACCCGCTTCATCTGGGCCCACGCCGGCAGCAGCCTGGAGATCCACCGCCACCAGGAGCAGATGGATTTTCTCCTGCCGGTGCTGACCCGGCTGCTGGAGAACTACCCGAACCTGTATGTCGACCTGTCCTGGAGCGTCCTCAAGCCCTACCTGCTCGACTCGCAGGGTGTGCCGCGCCAGGACTGGGTGACGTTGGTGAAGCGCTTCCCGCAGCGTTTCGTACTCGGCTCCGACCTGGTGGGGCGGTTTGACAGCCTGGGTGAGCAGATGCACGGTTTCAACCCCTTCCTCGATGCCTTGCCGGCAGCGGTGGCGGAGCAGGTGAGTCGGACAAATTTTGTCAATCTGCTGCCAAAAGCGGCGAAGTAGCGCGTTTTAGCAGTAGATAGCTTTTTGATATCGCCTTTTCGTCTTACGCAATTTCCAGGCGGCCCGATACCTTCATTAAGCGACGGAACAACGCTTTTGGGAGGGATCCTGGAAATGAGCCTGAGACGCTTGAATATCGCCCCGCGCGCGGGCCTGGGTTTCGGCATCATGGCGCTGCTGGTGGTGGCGCTGGGCAGCTTCGCGCTGCAGCAGATGACCAGCATGCGCCAGCAGTCCGAGCAGGTCGACAACAACTGGCTGCCGAGCGTGATCTCGGTGGGCCGCATGACCCAGGACATGCTGCGCATCCGCGCCTTGACCCTGCGCCTGCTGGTCAACACCGACCCGGCGGCCCAGCAGCAGAATCGTGCCCGCATCGAAGAGATCAAGGGCGGCCTGAGCAAGGCCCAGAACCATTACGATGGGTTGATCGTGCTGCCTGAGGAGCGGACCTTGTTCGACCGCTACCAGGTCCTCGAGCGCCAGTACATGATCTTGCAGGGGCAGGTGGTGCAGTTGGCCACCGATGGGCACGTCCAGGCGGCGGCGGCGCTGGTCAACGGCGAGATGAACCAGCTTGCCGACCAGATGACCGCCACGCTCAACGAGCTGATCGAGCTGAACAACCACCAGGCCAACTCCGCCACCGACCTGGCCGAGGCCGTGTACAACGGCGCGAAGGTCTGGGTCGGCGTGCTGTTGGTGATCGCCCTGAGCCTCACCGTGGTGCTCGCCCTGGCCCTGACCCGTAGCATCGTGCGGCCGCTCGGGCAGTCGCTGAAGGTCGCCGAGACGGTCGCGACGGGCGATCTCACACCGCAGATCACCGTGCAGGGCGATGATGAGCCGGCGCGCCTGCTGGCGGCGCTCAAGAGCATGCAGCAGAGCCTGCGCGAGACCATCGGGCGAATTTCCGACTCGGCCAGCCAGCTGGCCTCGGCCTCCGAGGAGCTGAGCGCGGTCACCGAGGACGCCACCCGCGGCCTGCAGCAGCAGAGCATGGAAATCGAGCAGGCGGCGACCGCGGTGAACCAGATGACGGCGGCGGTGGAGGAGGTGGCGAGCAATGCGGTGGCCACCTCGGAGGCTTCCCGCGAATCCGACCAGATTGCCCGTCGCGGGCGTGAGCAGGTGCAGGCCACGGTCACCGCCATCGAGGCGCTGGCCAATGGCGTGGCGGGCAATGCCGAAGAGGTGGGGCAACTGGCCCAGCAGGTACACGACATCAGCAAAGTGCTGGATGTGATCGGCTCGATCGCCGAGCAGACCAACCTGCTGGCGCTCAACGCCGCCATCGAGGCGGCGCGGGCCGGCGAGGCCGGGCGCGGGTTCGCGGTGGTCGCCGACGAGGTGCGGGCGCTGGCCCATCGCACGCAGTCCTCGACCCAGGAGATCGAGCAGATGATCGTCGCCATCCGCAGCGGCGCCGAGCGAGCGGTGCAGGGTATGCAGCACAGCGATGCCCAGGCCCGTTCGACCCTGGATGGCGCCCATGCCGCCGGCCAGGCGCTGGAGGCGATCGCCGCGGCCATCGGCCAGATCAACGAGCGTAACCTGGTGATCGCCAGTGCCTCGGAGCAGCAGGCCCAGGTGGCGCGGGAGGTGGACCGCAACCTGACCACCATCCGCGATTTGGCGCATCAGTCCTCGGCCGGGGCCGAGGAGACGTCCGCCGCGAGCCAGGCGCTGTCGCGGTTGGCGGTGGACCTGAACACCCTGGTGCAGCGTTTCTCCGTGTAAAAGGCCTGACCCGTGTAGGAGCGGCCTTGTGCCGCGAAAGGGCCGCAAAGCGGCCCCGGAATATCGACCTCACAGATGAATCGCCGGGGGCGCTTTGCGCCCCTTTCGCGGCACAAGGCCGCTCCTACAGGTGGGCGTGCTTCGTCTGGCAGCACAAACAAAAACGCCCGGACCAAGGTCCGGGCGTTCTCGTTCAGCAGATCAAGCGATCACTTGCCAGTCCAGCGCTTGAGCACCAGGGTGGCGTTGGTGCCGCCGAAGCCGAAGCTGTTGCTCATGACCGTGTCGATCTTGGCGTTCTCTTCGGTCTTGCGCAGTACCGGCAGGTCGGCGACCTCCGGGTCCAGCTCGTCGATGTTGGCGGAGCCGGCGATGAAGTTGTTCTCCATCATCAGCAGGCAGTAGATCGCCTCGTGCACGCCCGCGGCGCCCAGCGAGTGGCCCGACAGGCTCTTGGTCGAGCTGATCTTCGGTGCCTTGTCGCCGAACACTTCACGCACGCCCTTCATTTCGGCGACGTCGCCGACCGGGGTGGAGGTGCCGTGGGTGTTCAGGTAGTCGATCGGGGTGTCGACGGTGGACAGCGCCTGCTGCATGCAGCGGATCGCGCCTTCGCCGCTTGGGGCGACCATGTCGTAGCCGTCGGAAGTGGCGCCGTAGCCGACGATCTCGGCGTAGATCTTGGCGCCACGGGCCAGGGCGTGCTCGAGCTCCTCGACCACCACCATGCCGCCGCCGCCGGCGATGACGAAGCCGTCACGGTCGGCATCGTAGGCGCGCGAGGCCAGTTCCGGGGTTTCGTTGCGCTTGGTCGACAGGGCGCCCATGGCGTCGAACAGGAACGACTGGCTCCAGTGCTCTTCTTCACCGCCACCGGCGAAGACGATGTCCTGCTTGCCCCACTGGATCTGCTCCAGGGCGGTGCCGATGCAGTGCGCGGAGGTGGCGCAGGCCGACGAGATCGAGTAGTTGATGCCCTTGATCTTGAACGGAGTGGCCAGGCACGCCGACACGGTGCTGCCCATGGTGCGGGTGACGCGGTACGGGCCGACGCGCTTGACGCCTTTTTCGCGCAGGGTGTCCAGGGCTTCCATCTGGTTCAGGGTGGAAGCGCCGCCGGAGCCGGCAACCAGGCCGGTACGCGGGTTGGAAACCTGCTCTTCGGTCAGGCCCGAGTCCTTGATCGCGTCCTGCATCGCCAGGTAGGCGTAGGCCGCGGCGTGGCCGACGAAGCGATAGACCTTGCGGTCGATCAGCTCTTCGAGGTTGAGGTCGATGGAACCGGAAACCTGGCTACGCAGCCCCATTTCCTTGTATTCCGGGTTGTAACGGATACCCGGACGGCTGTTGCGCAGGTTTTCGGTGACGGTAGCTTTGTCATTGCCCAGGCACGATACGATGCCCAGACCAGTGATCACGACGCGGCGCATGCGAATAACCCTTAGAAATTGTCAGTGGAGGTGAACACGCCGACCCGCAGGCCTTCGGCGGTGTAGATCTCGCGACCGTCGACGCTGACCGAGCCATCGGCGATGGCCATGTTCAGCTTGCCCTTCAGGACGCGCTTGATATGAATGTTGTAGGTGACTTTCTTGGCGGTAGGCAACACCTGGCCGAAGAATTTCACCTCGCCCGAACCCAGGGCGCGACCACGGCCCGGCAGGCCCTGCCAGCCGAGGAAGAAACCGACCAGCTGCCACATGGCGTCCAGGCCCAGGCAGCCCGGCATCACCGGATCGCCTTCGAAGTGGCAGGCGAAGAACCACAGGTCCGGATTGATATCCAGCTCGGCGACCAATTCACCTTTGCCGAACTTGCCGCCTTCCTCGCTGATATGGGTGATGCGATCGACCATCAGCATGTTCGGGGCGGGCAGTTGCGCATTACCGGGGCCGAACAGCTCACCGCGACTGCAGCGCAGCAGGTCTTCCCGAGTAAAGGCGTGTTGTTTGGTCATGCGAGCTCCTCAATAACCCCCTGCGGCAGGGGATGAATCTTCCCGGCCGGCCCAAAGCGCTTGGCATTCGAGGCGGCAGCCTACAGGTAGACTATTGCGTTGTGGTGAAAGTCACAGCGCACCTGGCAAAAGAAGTACAGGTGTGCACTGAAATGTTATTTTCCGGCCCTGAGGCGGTCCTGTCCAGTCCTTAAGACTGCCGCACTTTAGCATTTATCGCCAGTCGCGGCTGTCCGACCCGGCAACCAGCGCTGCAGGATGCGCTGCAGATCGGTGCGTTTGAACGGCTTGCTCAGGTAATCGTTCATTCCGGCGGCCAGGCAGCGTTCGCGGTCGCCCTGCAGCGCGCTGGCGGTCAGGGCGATGATCGGCAGGCCCTCGGTGCGCGGCAACTGGCGGATGCGCCGGGTCGCCTCGTAGCCGTCGACATTCGGCAGGCGGCAATCCATCAGCACCGCGGCAAAGCGCTGCTGGCCGACCAGGTCGACCGCCTGGGCACCGTCCATGGCCAGGCTCACCTCAAAACCAAGGCTGCGCAGCATCGCCTCGATGACGCTCTGGTTGACCGGGTTGTCTTCCACCAGCAGGACTCGCCCGCTGCCTTCGCCCACCGTGCTGGCCTGGGGCGTCGCGCCGGGCAAGGTGGCAGGAGCGCTGGCCAGGGTCAGCGGCATTTCCAGGGTGAAGGTCGAGCCCAGCCCCTCGCGGCTCTCGCCGCGTAACTGGCCGCCCATGCGCTCGGCCAGGGTGCGGGCGATCGACAGGCCCAGGCCGGTGCCGCCGTAGCGCCGGGAAATGGTGTTGTCGGCCTGCTGGAAGGCCACGAACATCATCTCCAGGCGGTTGTTGTCGATGCCGATGCCGGTGTCGCGTACGGTGCAAGTCAGCCAGATCAGCTGGCGGTCGAGCACCTGCCAGCGGGCCTCGATGGCCACCTCGCCGCGCTCGGTGAACTTCAGCGCATTGCCTACCAGGTTCAGCAGGATCTGGCGGATGCGCGTCGGATCACCCACCACCTGCAGCGAGTTCATGCCCGCTGGCAGCTGCAGTCGCAGGTCCAGGTTGCGCTGCTGGGCGCTGTGCTGGAACGACAGCACGCTGCTGGTGATCAGCTCGCCGAGGTTGAAGTCGATATGTTCCAGCTCCAGGGTGGTGCGCTCGATCCGTGAGAAATCGAGGATGTCGTTGATCACCTTGAGCAGGTGGCCGGTGGATTCGCTGGCCACCGCTGTGTAGTCGGCCTGCTCGCTGGTCAGCTCGGTGGTCTCCAGCAGTTGCAGCATGCCCAGCACGCCGTTCATGGGCGTGCGCAGTTCGTGGCTCATCATCGCCAGGAAGTCCGACTTGGCGCGGTTGGCCTGCTCGGCTTCCTCGCGGGCCTGGATCAGCTGGCCCATGGCCTGTTGCTGTTCATGGGCGGCCTGGTCGAGGGCGCTGGCCAGGTTGTTGATGTGCCGGGCCAGGTGGCCCAGCTCGCTGTCGTCGACCACCGGCAGCGGCGCGTTGAAGTCGCCCTGCTGGATCGCCCGGACCGCGTGGCCCATGTCGCTGATCGGCTTGGACAGGCTGGTGGCCAGGCGCCGGGCCAGCAGGAAGGTGAACAGCAGGGCGAACAGGGCGAGGATCGCGGCCTTGATCACGATCTCCTGCTGGCGCTGACTGAAGGCGTCGTCGGACATGCCGACGATTACCCGACCCAGATAGTCGTCGCCAATGTTCGGCGCTGGCGCCTTGCCCTGCAGGAAGTCGTTGTCCAGGCGGATCTGCTGCAGGCGGATCGGAGCCTGGAACACCTCGACGCGTTGGGCGCGGCTGTGGCTTTCGTCGGGTTGCTCGACGTACACCAGGATATGGTTGCGGCTGTCCTGCACCTCGAGGAAACGCACGTGGGGAATGCTCAGGGTGGCGCGCATCAGGCTCTCGAGCACTTCATTGTTGCCCGAGATCACGCCGTACTCCGAGGCCGGCGCCAGCTGGTTGGCGATCAGTTGCCCGGTGTGGTTGAGTTCCTGGCGCAGGTCCTGGATCCGCACGAAGGTAAAGAAGCTGATCAGCAGCAGGGTCAGCAACAGGGCCGGGCCCAGGCTGATGATCTGGGTGCGGGTGTGGATGTCCCAGCTCAGGCGCTTGCTCATGGGGTGGAGGTTCCTTCGGCAAGGGCCAGGGCGGCGGCGACCGGGTCGATCGCCTCCAGGCCCAGGGCGCGGGCCACCTGCTGGTTGCCGCTGACACCGAAGTGCGCGGGGTAGAGGCTGCGCGGCCAGCGGGCCGGTGGCAGGTCGAGCAGTTGCCCGAGCACCGCCAGCCAGTCGTCCTGGTCGCTATAGGTGCTGGCCAGGGCGCCGGCGCGGACGAATCCGACGTTCGGCCCGATCAGCGCCATCTGCCGGCCATAGCTGCTGAGCAGCACGTTCTTGGCCGACTTGGAGTTGTACAGGTCGGGATCGTCCAGGCCGAGCAGTACGTCGCTGTTGCCCAGCAGGTCTTGCAGGGGACGGCTGTCGCGCAAATCGGGCCAGTCCTGGGCGACGATTTCCAGGCCCAGTGCACTGGCGGCCTGGCGCAACTCGTCGAGCAGGAAACGGCTGTGTTCGCCATAGAGCACGCCGATACGCCGCGCCTGCGGCAACAGGTAGCGGGCCAGGCGCAGCTGCCGGGCCAGGGGCGGATCGCTCCACAGCAGGGTCAGGTAGGCAGGGCGCGAGGTGCCCAGGCGCTGTTCGATCTGGACCCGGCTGACCCGCAACGCCAGCGCCGCCGGCCCTACGGATTCAGCCAGGCGCCACTCCAGGGCCGAGGTGTCGAGGAGGATCAGGCGGGTGTCGGCCTTGAGCTTGGCCGGGCTTGGCAGCTGCTCGACGGTCTGGAACCGCACCTGGTCGTTGGGACGACGTTTTTCCAGGGCCGTGACGAAGCTGCGGATGCCGGGCTGGTCCTCGGCGCCGACCAGCAGGATTTCGCTGGCGGACAGCGATCCCAGGGGCCAGAGGCACAGCAGCAACAGGCGCAGCAGACGGACCATCAGAATTCCAGCTCCGCACTGACGCTCAGGCGGTGGCGGCTGTCGTAACGGTTCTGTTCCAGGGTGATCGGCTCGTCATCCAGGCGCTGCTGCCACAGCGCGGCCAGCTCCAGGTTGCTGCCTTGCACTTTGAAACGCTTGGCCAGGCGCAGGTCGACCCGTTCGTAACGGTAACCATTGAGGGCGTCGTCACCGTAGTAGAAGAGGGCGCTGGACCAGCCTTCGCCCCAATCGCGCAGCCAGCCGGCCGAACCGCTGTTGCGGGCGCTCAGGCGCCGGTCGTTGGGGTTGCTGGCCCAGGCGTCGACGTAGGCGTAGGTCAGACGCAGGCGGTCGCGCTGGGTGGCGTGCCAGTCGAACTGCGCCTCGCTGCCGCTGAAGCGGGCCTTGTTGGCGTTGCTGGCGATGTACTGGTTGTTCTTCAACGGTTCGCTGATCATCCCGGTGATCTCGTCGTAGAACAGTTTCACGTCCATGCTCAGGTCGAGGTCGGTGAAGTAGCCGTTGTAGCCAAGCTCACGCGAGCGCATGCGCTCCTGGTCGAGGTTGCCCGGGCCGCGGGTCTTGACGAAATATTCGCCGTTCTGCAGGCCGTAGCGGTTGGGCGTGAGGTTCTTGACGGTGTAGCTCCAGTTGACATTGTTCTCGAACATGTCCGGCGAACGGATCGCCTCGGAATACACCGCGCGCAGGCCATGGCGCGGGGTGATCAGGTAGTTCACCGCCACCCGCGGGGTGAGCGAGTTGCCCGACAGCTGCGAGTGCTCGTGCATCGCCCCGCCCTGGACGATCCAGTGCTCGTCGATGCGCCACTCGAGCTGGCCGAACAGGCGCCAGGTCTGGTCGTCGATGCTGCCGTTGAAGTAGGTCTGCGAGTCGGCCTTGTCGTAACGGTAGTTCATGCCGGTGACCAGGCGCAGGCTGTCGGTCAGGCTCAGGGTGTCCTGGATTTCCAGGTCGTAGCGGGTCTCGCGGGTGCTTTGGTCGACGTCGCCGCAGATCGTGTTGCGGCCACCGTTGGCCCATTGGTCTTGTACCTGGCCCATCAACGAACCGAGCTCGGGGTTGCTGGTGGTGGGCAGGTTGCCGGTAAACAGATTGCGCGCGACCTTCTCGGCGAAGTTCGGGTCGAGCTGCCACAGGCGGGTCAGCTCCGGGCTGAAGGCGATCGCCGCATCGCAGGCGCGCCACACCTGCTGGCGGTCGAAGTGCTGGGCCGAGCCCTGCACATACAGGCTGTGCTCGGGGTTCAGGTCGAGGTTCCAGCGCACCGAGCCTGCGTAGTCCTTGGCGTTGACGTCGGCGTTGTCGCCGGCCCGGTAGTTGCCGAACACCGGCTGGTAGGTATAGGGCCGCTGGTTGCTGCCTTCCTTGGCCGCCAGTTGCCATTCCAGGGTCTGGTTCGGCGCCAGGGTGTGGCTGGCGTTGAGGTTGACGCGGTTGAGCCGGCGGCTGTCGCGGTAATCGCGACCGAACTGGTCGTGGTCGAAGCCATCGTCCTGCTGGCCGGAGAGCGACAGGCGCAGGTCGCCGCTGTCCCAGCCAAAGCCCTGGCTCGCGTAGTAATCGTTGATGCCATCCTGGCCACGGGTCAGCTTGACCCGCGAGCCGTGGCTGTCGGCCGGGTTGCGGGTGAGGATGTTGACCACCGCCATCAGCGCGTTGGCGCCGTAGCTGACGGTGTTGGGGCCGCGGAACACCTCGATGCGCTCGATGTCCTCGATCGCCACCGGGATATCGCTCCAGTCCACCGTGGCCAGGCCTGCGCGGTACACCGATCGACCGTCGATCAGCACCTGCATGCGCCGGGCGTCGCTGACATTGCTGCCATGGTAGTTGACCGTCGGCTGGTTGCCGGCGCCGTAGCCGATCATCATCCCTGGCACCAGGCGCAGCAGTTCGGGGATGTCGCGGGCGCCGCTGGCGCGGATCAGCTCGTTGTCTAGCACAGTCATGCTGCCCGGGACCGCCGCCGGGGATTGTTTCAGGCGCGTGGCGGTCAGAACCTGCGGCAGGTCCTGGTTGTCGATGAACAGGTCGTCGGCCACGGCCGGGCCGCCTAGCAGGGCAGTCAGCAACAGCAGGCGTGGATAGGGAGGCGTGCCAGGGAACACGAAACGGCCTTGTTTCACAAATGAATCAGGCATGTTAACCGACCGTACGGCTTTTGCCAGTGATCGACGGATGGCCTATTGCCGCATCGCACCACCTGAACTTTCTCTTGATTGTGTCCGGGTGCGTGGGAGCGGGCTTGCCCCGCGATGCATACGCACTGGTTCTGTCGCAACGGCACCGTATAATGCCCCGGTCGCCACTTACTTTTATTGGTTAACGGATTGGATATGACTGAACAGCAACCTGTTGCGGTTCTTGGAGGCGGCAGCTTCGGCACCGCCGTGGCGAACCTCTTGGCCGAAAACGGCCATCTGGTGCGGCAGTGGATGCGCGACCCGGCGCAGGCCGAGGCGATGCGCGTCGATCGCGAGAATCCGCGCTACCTCAAGGGCATTCGCCTGCACGACGGCGTCGAGCCGGTCAACGACCTGCTCGCCACCTTGCAGGGCAGCGCGTTGATCTTCGTTGCCTTGCCCTCCAGCGCCTTGCGCAGCGTGCTCGCGCCCCATGCCGAACTGCTGCGTGGCAAGGGCCTGGTCAGCCTGACCAAGGGCATCGAGGCGCACACCTTCAAGCTGATGAGCCAGATCCTCGAAGAGATCGCCCCCCAGGCGCGCATCGGCGTGCTGTCGGGCCCTAACCTTGCCCGCGAGATCGCCGAGCATGCGCTGACCGCCACCGTGGTCGCCAGCGAGGACGAGGCGCTGTGCCAGCAGGTGCAGGCCGTGCTGCATGGCCGTACCTTCCGCGTCTACGCCAGTGCCGACCGTTTCGGCGTCGAACTGGGCGGCGCGCTGAAGAACGTGTACGCCATCATCGCCGGCATGGCCGTGGCCTTGGGGATGGGCGAGAACACCAAGAGCATGCTGATCACCCGCGCCCTGGCCGAGATGACCCGCTTTGCCGTGAGCCAGGGCGCCAACCCCATGACCTTCCTGGGGCTGGCCGGGGTCGGCGACCTGATCGTCACCTGCTCCTCGCCCAAGAGCCGCAACTACCAGGTCGGCCACGCCCTTGGCCAGGGCCTGAGCCTGGAGCAGGCGGTCAGCCGCCTGGGCGAAGTGGCCGAGGGCGTCAACACGCTCAAGGTGCTCAAGGCCAAGGCCCAGGAAGTGGGCGTGTACATGCCGCTGGTGGCGGGCCTGCACGCGATCCTGTTTGAAGGGCGCACGCTCAACCAGGTGATCGAGCACCTGATGCGTGCCGAACCCAAGACCGATGTCGATTTCATTTCCACCAGCGGTTTCAACTGAAGGAGCGACCCATGAACGATACTCCCGAGCGCGCCCAGCGCGAGTCGATCATCCTGCGGGTGCTGTGGATGCTGGTATTCCTGGTGGCCTGGCAACTGGCCGAGCTGCTGCTTGGCGGCCTGGTGCTGGTGCAACTGATCTACCGGCTGATCTACGGCGCGCCCAGCGCCAGCTTGATGAACTTCGGCGACAGCCTCAGTCAGTACCTGGCACAGATCGGCCGCTTCGGCACCTTCCACTCCGACCAGAAGCCCTGGCCGTTCGCCGACTGGCCGACGCCGCGCACCCCGGAAGGCGAGGCACCGCATGCCGTCACCCCGGCAGCGCACCCGGTGCGTGATGAGGAGCCCAAGCTGTGAAGCTCTGGGTGCTGCGTCACGGCGAGGCGGAACCCCGGGCCAACAGCGACGCCGAGCGCCGCCTGACCGGCCACGGTCGCGAGCAGGTGCTGCGCAGCGCCGCGCACCTACTCGGCCAGCCGTTGCAGGCGATCATCGCCAGCCCCTACGTGCGCGCCCAGCAGACCGCCGCCCTGGTGCACGGCGCGCTGGGCTTTGCCGAACCGGTGCGCACGGTGCCCTGGCTGACGCCAGACAGCGACGTGCAGCAGGTGATCGGCGAAGTCGAGCGCCTGGGGCTCGAGCATGTGCTGCTGGTCAGCCACCAGCCGCTGGTGGGAACCCTGGTCGGCCTGCTCGAGCACGGCCACTGCCAGCAACCGGCGCCGCTGAGTACGGCTAGCCTGGCGGAGCTGGAAGGGAATTGGCCGCTGGGCGGCCTGATGACCCTGCGTAGCCTGCGTCATCCCGGTTGAACCCTCAGCCCTTTCAAGGTTTTGTGATTTTTCGGATATGACCGCTCCAACTCAGGATTGCCGGGGTCGCTTTGCGACCCTTTCGCGGCACAAGGCCGCTCCTACAGGAGCACGCGGTCGCCTGTAGGAGCGGCCTTGGC
>NZ_JANCLM010000052.1:0-36954 GCF_024259445.1 Pseudomonas sp. DVZ6 | reverse complement strand
GGGCTGCACAGCAGCCCCAGAAAACATCACCGTTCTTCATCCTTCCACGGCGCCTGCAAATAACGAGTGCGGTTGAACGTCTCCAGCCACTCGGGGCAGAACACCACCAGGGCACTGATCACGGTGCCATTGATAAACGCCTCGGGGAACATCATCAGCCACAGGTAGCCAACAAAGTCGCTCAGCCACTCGGGCATGGCGAAACGCTCGTCCATCCACAACACCCCCAGCCCAGCCGCCAGGCACACCAGCACGGTCAGTGCGGCGGGGAAGAACCCGCAACAGAAGATATACACGAACAGGTTACGCGGCTGGGCACGCTCGACCAGGATCGCGCACACCTCGGTGACCAGCACCGGCAAGCCAACGATCAACAGGCCGTTGACGCCGATGGCGGCGAGGTCCTGGCGGCCGAGCAGCAACAGGCCAAGCTGGGCGAGGAAACCACCGAGCACCGCCAGCGGCCAGTCCAGCAACAGAGTGACGGCAGTCATGCCGATGAAGTGGTACGACACCCCGGTATCGAAATCGCGCCGCACCAGCCACAGCACGAACAAGCAGAACACCGTGCCAAACAGCAGGTGCTGGCGACGGGTGTCAGCGAACAACTCCACCCAGCGCGTGCGGCTGGCAGCCCAGACCAGCAGGGGCACGTAACCGAGCCAGCCAAGGGTGAGGCTGGTGCTGGACAAGACCTGTGCGCTGATCACCTGAACAATATCCCTGTCGGCCATGTGGACAAGCCTGAGTCTACACCCATTCTCCCTTTCGTCCGGTTGCTATAGGCTGACACCTCCTTTCGCTGCAGGACGCATCTCCGATGACCGAAGGCATCAACCTGCCCTTGCTGCTGGGCGCGCTGTTCAGCGCTATCGCGGGGGTGCTGCACCTGATGGTCATCGCCGTGGGCCCGCGCTGGTACCGTCTGTTCGGCGCAGGCGAGCGCATGGCCCGGGCCGCCGAGCAAGGGCGCGCCTACCCTGCCCTGGTCACCCTGGTGATCGCATCGGTACTGCTGGTCTGGGCCGCCTACGCGCTGTCGGCGGCCGGCGTGATCGCGCCCTTGCCATTGCTGATGCCGATCATCTGCCTGATCACCCTGGTGTACCTGGCCCGTGGCCTGCTGGGCCCGCTGTTGCTGGCCGGTACCGGGCGCAGCCGGCGTTTCATCGCGGTCAGTTCGGCCATTTGTGTGGGCGGCGGGCTGCTGCACCTGTTCGGAGTTGTCCAGCAATGGCTGGTGCAGGGCTGATTCCCACGCACAAACAGCATCTTACCGTCATCAATTAGCGACTAAGCTTGTCCCCATGGATGACTCAGACTACCTGCGCCTGCTTACCATCCAGGCCGAACAAGCCAATGCGTTCCTGTCCAATGCCCGCAAATGGGAACGCGAGCGTTGGGTCTGCCAGCGCCTGCTGCAAGGGCTGAACATTCCCTACCGCAGCGAGGACTTCACCCCGGCCGGGCAGGAGCCGCCGGACGTACTGTTCCGCGACGCGGCGTTCGAGGTGTTCTTCGTGCTCGACGAGGGCCGGCGGCTCAACGATGAATGGCGCGAGGAGCTGCAACGGCGGCGCAGCGCGTTTTCCCTGGCCCAGCTGGTGCGCCGCGAGCAGCGGCCCCGGCGGATCAGCGCCCAGGAACTGCTGGCGCGCCTGGCGCCCACCTTGCGCAAGAAATCGCACAACTACCGCGAACGCGGGCTGGACCTGGGCGAGCTGGACATCATCGCCTTCTCCAGCCTCAAGCGCGAAGTGCTCGACCTCAACAGCCATTTCCCGCCGCCCACCGAATACCTGCGCCAGGGCTGGCGCTCGCTGTCGCTGGTGGGGCCGACCTTCGCCCGGGTGCTGTTCGCCCACCCGGACGCGCCGGATTTCCTGCGCGGCAACCTGGGGCGCAGCATCGTGTTCGACGTAGGTATCAGTCTTTGATCCAGTGCCGGGTGTGTTTGCGATCACGTACACTCGGCGCCAGGGATAGAAAGCATTATCATTCGACCCATGCGTTTGCGTGAACGCTGTGGCGTACACGCAGTCACAAACGTCTATCTGACGAGGCCCACCATGACCAGCCGCCTGAATCCCGAAGATCAGCGTCGCGTCGATGAGTATCTGAGCGCCCCCCAGCATCAAGTCGAGCGCAGGCCCTTCCGGCCGTTGCTGCTCCTGTTGCTGGTGGTGGCCGTGACCATCGGTCTGGGCCTGTTGAGCCGCCTGCTGAGTGGACTGGTGCTATGAGCTGCCTTGCGCTCGCCCGCCCCTCATGCCGGACGCGGCCGGACCTTGTGTCCACGAATTCCGTAAAACTTGTGAGATATCCCCATGACTCATCGCATCGTGATTGTCGGCGGCGGCGCCGGCGGCCTGGAACTGGCGACCCGCCTGGGTAAAAGCCTGGGCAAGCGCAAACAGGCCGAGATCACCCTGGTTGATGCCAACCTGACGCACATCTGGAAGCCCCTGCTGCACGAAGTGGCGGCCGGTTCGCTGAACTCCTCGGAAGACGAACTGAACTACGTGGCCCAGGCCAAGTGGAACCACTTCAACTTCCAGATGGGCCGCATGAGCGGCCTGGACCGTGAAAGCAAACTGATCCAGCTGGCCGCGACCCTCGACGACGAGGGCCGTGAGCTGTTGCCTGCGCGCACCATCGGCTACGACAGCCTGGTGATCGCCGTGGGCAGCAACACCAACGACTTCGGCACCCTGGGCGCGGCGCAGCACTGCCTGTTCCTCGACAGCCGCAAGCAGGCCGAGCGCTTCCACCAGCAGCTGCTCAACCATTACCTGCGTGCCCACGCGGGCGATGTGGCCAGCGAGAAGATCAGCGTGGCCATCGTCGGTGCCGGCGCCACCGGCGTGGAGCTGGCGGCCGAGCTGCACAACGCTGCCCACGAGCTGGCGGCCTATGGCCTGGACAAGATCCAGCCGAAGGACATGCACATCACCCTTATCGAGGCCGGCCCACGGGTACTGCCGGCGCTGCCGGAGCGCATCAGCGTACCGGTGCACAAGACCCTGGAAAAGCTCGGGGTGACGGTGATGACCAACGCCGCGGTCAGCGAAGTGACCGAGGATGGCCTGAAGACGGCGGCCGGCGAAGTGATCCAGGCCAGCCTGAAGGTGTGGGCGGCAGGCATTCGCGCGCCGGGCTTCCTCAAGGACATCGATGGCCTGGAAACCAACCGCATCAACCAGCTGGTGGTGCGCCCGACCCTGCAGACCACCCGCGACGACAATATCTTCGCCTTCGGCGACTGCGCCGCCTGCCCGCAGCCGGGCAGCGACCGCAACGTGCCGCCACGGGCCCAGGCCGCGCACCAGCAGGCTTCGCTGCTGGCCAAGAGCCTGAAGGCGCGCCTGGAGAACAAGGCGCTGCCGACCTACGAGTACAAGGACTACGGTTCGCTGGTGTCGCTGTCGCGGTTCTCGGCGGTGGGCAACCTGATGGGTAACCTTATGGGCAGCGTGAAGCTGGAGGGCTGGCTGGCGCGGATGTTCTATGTGTCGCTGTACCGGATGCACCAGATGGCGTTGTATGGGTTCTTCCGCACGGCGATGATGATGCTGGGTAGCAAGATTGGGCGTGGGACTGAGCCGCGCCTCAAACTGCACTGAGGCTTTGAGATTTTGGGGCTGCTGCGCAGCCCTTTCGCGGCACAAGGCCGCTCCTACAGACGATCGCGTCCCCCTGTAGGAGCGGCCTTGTGCCGCGAATGGGCCGCAAAGCGGCCCCAGCGATTCACCTGACCACGCGATACGTGCTCTGCACAAACCCACTCTCGTAACTGGTCGTCCTCATGTGCTGCAACAGCACATCCTTCGCCAACCCGCCAAACAACGGAATCCCCTGCCCCAGCAGCACGGGAATGCGGGTGATGGTCATCTCGTCCACCAGCCCCTCGCGCAGGAACCCCTGAATCAGCTTGCCGCCATCCAGGTACAGGCTTTTTGCGCCCGTCGCCTGCAGGTGCTCCAGCAACGCCGGGATCGGCCCCGGGTGCAGCTCGACCTGCCCCGACGCACCCTTGGGCAAGGCCTCGAGGGTGCTGCTGACCACCACAACACGCGTATCCGGATACGGCCACTCGCCAAAGGTCATGACCTTGTCAAACGTCCCGCGCCCCATCACCAGCGTGTCGACGCCCGCCATGAACCCGGCGTAGCCATGGTCGTCGGTGGATTGGGTGGCGCCCATCAGCCAATCGAGGCCGCCGTCTTCACGGGCGATGTAGCCATCCAGGCTGGTGGCGATGAAAACACGGGCTTTGAGGGACATGCGTGGCGCTCCTGCGGGCAAAGGCCACAGGGTAGCAAGGGTGGGAATATAAATCGCGGACAAAAGAAAAAGGGCATCTCATTCGAGATGCCCTTTTTACATGGTGGGTCGTGTAGGATTCGAACCTACGACCAATTGGTTAAAAGCCAACTGCTCTACCAACTGAGCTAACGACCCGGAAAATGGTCGGGGTGAGGGGATTCGAACTCCTGACATCCTGCTCCCAAAGCAGGCGCGCTACCGGACTGCGCTACACCCCGAGATTGGCTCCGCGACCTGGACTCGAACCAGGGACCCAATGATTAACAGTCATTTGCTCTACCGACTGAGCTATCGCGGAACTGAACTTCGGTACATCTTTACTGCTTCGAAGTCTGTGTTAGCTTCGAACTCTTTAGCTGCTTCGCTTTCGCGTTGTCGCTGCTGAGGCCGGCTATTCTACATTCTTCGTTTTGCTTGTCAACCACTTTTTTTCGTTCAACTTACTGATTTGTAAGTTGTTTTGCGATCCCCGATGTTGCTGGTGATTCGCTCAGTGCCTGACAGCGGGGCGAATATTAGGGGCACTCTGGATTTTGTGCAAGCATTTTTTTCAAAAATTTCAGCAAGTTATCTGGAAAGCCCGAAAAGGCCCGGTTTTTCTGGGCCTGTACCGGCCTCTTCGCGGGTAAACCCGCTCCCACAGGTACCGCACCACGATCAAAGCTTGTGAGATCCCTGTGGGAGCGGGCTTGCCCGCGAAGAGGCCAGCACAGGCAAACACATAAAAAAGAGCCCCGCATGTGCGGGGCTCTTCCATGGCTGCTAATGATCAGGCGAAGACGATTTCCTCGCCCTGCACCTTCGCGGTGATCGCCGCACCCGGCAGGAACTCGCCAGACAGGATCAGCTGCGCCAGCGGGTTCTCGATCCAGCGCTGGATCGCACGCTTGAGCGGCCGTGCGCCATACACCGGGTCGTAACCCACCGCGATCAGCTTGTCCAACGCCTCCGGGCTCAGGCTCAGGCTCAACTCGCGCTCGGCCAGGCGACCGCGCAGGCGACCAAGCTGGATCTCGGTGATACCAGCGATCTGCTCGCGGCCCAGGGGCTCGAACACCACCACTTCGTCGATCCGGTTGATGAACTCCGGACGGAAGTGCGAACCCACCGCGTCCATCACCGCCGCGCGCTGTGCCTCACGATCACCGGCCAGTTCCTGGATCTGCGCCGAGCCCAGGTTGGAGGTCATCACGATCACCGTGTTGCGGAAGTCCACGGTACGGCCGTGGCTGTCGGTCAGGCGGCCGTCTTCCAGCACCTGCAGCAACACGTTGAACACATCCGGGTGGGCCTTCTCCACCTCGTCGAGCAGCACCACCGAGTACGGCTTGCGGCGCACGGCCTCGGTCAGGTAGCCGCCCTCTTCATAGCCCACGTAGCCTGGTGGAGCGCCGATCAGGCGAGCCACGGAGTGTTTCTCCATGAACTCGGACATGTCGATGCGCACCATGGCCTCTTCGGTGTCGAACAGGAACTCGGCCAGCGCCTTGCACAGCTCGGTCTTGCCCACGCCGGTAGGCCCGAGGAACAGGAACGAGCCGCTGGGGCGGTTCGGGTCGGACAGCCCGGCGCGGGAACGGCGCACGGCGTTGGCCACGGCGGTCACCGCCTCGTCCTGGCCGATCACCCGCTCATGCAGCAGGCTTTCCATCTTCAGCAGCTTCTCGCGCTCACCCTCGAGCATCTTGGCCACCGGGATACCGGTCCACTTGGAGACCACTTCGGCAATCTCTTCCTCGGTGACCTTGTTGCGCAGCAGCTGGTTGTCGGTCTTGCCGTGCTGGTCGACCATCTGCAGGCTGCGCTCCAGGTCCGGGATCACCCCGTACTGCAGCTCGGCCATGCGGCTGAGGTCGCCCTTGCGGCGGGCGGCTTCCAGCTCCTGGCGGGCCTGCTCGATCTTCTGCTGGATCTGCGCCGAGCCCTGTACCTCGGCTTTTTCCGAGGCCCAGATCTCTTCGAGGTCGGCGTACTCGCGCTCCAGGCGGTCGATTTCCTCGGTCAGTTTCTCCAGGCGTTTCTTCGCCGCTTCGTCCTCTTCTTTCTTCAGCGCCTGGGATTCCACCTTCAGCTGGATCAGGCGACGGTCGAGGCGGTCGAGCACTTCCGGCTTGGAGTCGATCTCCATGCGGATACGGCTGGCCGCTTCGTCGATCAGGTCGATGGCCTTGTCCGGCAGCTGGCGGTCGGTGATGTAGCGGTGGCTGAGCTTGGCCGCGGCGATGATCGCGCCGTCGGTGATGGCCACCTTGTGGTGCACTTCATAGCGTTCTTTCAGGCCGCGCAGGATGGCGATGGTGTCTTCCTCGCTCGGCTCCTCGACCAGTACCTTCTGGAAGCGGCGCTCGAGGGCGGCGTCCTTCTCGATGAACTGGCGGTATTCGTTGAGCGTGGTGGCGCCAACGCAATGCAGCTCGCCACGGGCCAGGGCCGGCTTGAGCATGTTGCCGGCGTCCATGGCGCCCTCGCCCTTGCCGGCGCCGACCATGGTGTGCAGTTCGTCGATGAACAGGATGATCTGACCTTCCTGCTTGCTCAGTTCGTTGAGCAGGCCTTTGAGGCGCTCCTCGAACTCGCCGCGGTACTTGGCGCCAGCAATCAGCGCGCCCATGTCCAGGGCCAGCAGGCGCTTGCCTTTCAGGCCGTCGGGCACCTCGCCGTTGATGATGCGCTGGGCCAGGCCCTCGGCGATGGCGGTCTTGCCCACGCCGGGTTCGCCGATCAGCACCGGGTTGTTCTTGGTACGGCGTTGCAGCACCTGGATGGTGCGGCGGATCTCGTCGTCACGGCCGATCACCGGGTCCAGCTTGCCTTCTTCGGCGCGCTTGGTGAGGTCGACGGTGTACTTGTCCAGGGCCTGGCGCGATTCCTCGGCGTTGGCATCGTTCACCGCCGCGCCGCCGCGCAGGTTGTTGATGGCGTTTTCCAGGGCCTTCTTGCTCACGCCCTGGCCGAGCAGCAGCTTGCCGACCTTGCTGTTCTCGTCCATGGCAGCGAGCAGCACCAGCTCGCTGGAGATGAACTGGTCGCCCTTCTGCTGGGCCAGGCGGTCGGCCTGGTTGAGCAGGCGCGCCAGGTCCTGGGACATGTTCACATCGCCCGTGGGGTTCTGGATTTTCGGCAGCTGGTCGAGCTCCTTGGTCAACGCCTTGCGCAGGCTGTTGATGTCGAAGCCGACCTGCATCAGCAGCGGCTTGATCGAGCCGCCCTGCTGGTCGATCAGCGCCTGCAGCAGGTGCAGGGGCTCGATGGCCGGGTGGTCCATGCCCACGGCCAGGGATTGGGAGTCGGATAACGCGAGTTGCAGCTTGCTGGTCAGTCGGTCTATTCGCATGGGGGATACCTTCCTTTAAAGGGCAGGCGGAGCGATGGACAGCACCTGTAATGAAGAACCTGCCTGAGATGACCAATAGATAAGGGTGATTCTGGAAGATTCAAGCGTAGCGGGGTTGACAGAGGTCAGCACCAGTGACGTGAGACAACGTGGGAGCGGGCTTGCCCCGCGATGGCGTCAGCAGTTGAGATTGAGGTGGCAGGGCCTGCGCTATCGCGGGGCAAGCCCGCTCCCACGCGATGTCCGCGTGGGCCGGGTAAGGTCAGCGCGGCTGCAGCCAGACCAACGAAGCGAAGCGCCCACCCTGCGGGGTGCGGCGATAGGAGAAGAAGCGTGGATCGCTGACCGTGCAGAACCCGCCACCATAAACGGCGGTAACGCCACACGCCGCCAGGCGGATCCGCGCCAGCTGGTAGATATCGGCCATCAGCTTGCCAGGACGCTCGCCGTCAACAAAGGCTGCGGCGGCCTCGGGATGCACGGCGGTAAAGGCATCGCGCACTTCCATGCCCACCTCGAACGCCTGCGGCCCGATGGCCGGGCCCAGCCACACCATGACCTCTTCAGGCGCCAGCGCCAGGCGGTCGAGGGTGGCCTCCAGCACGCCACCGGCCAGCCCGCGCCAGCCGGCATGGGCAGCTGCCACACGGGTACCGGCACGGTCGCAGAACAACGCAGGCAGGCAATCGGCAGTCATCACGGTGCAGGCGATGCCCGGCTGGTCTGTCCAGCTGGCATCGGCTTCGGCCACCACGGCGGGATTGGCGTCGGCCACCACCAGCCCATGCACCTGCTTGAGCCAGGCGGGCTGGATGGCGAATTCGTCGCTCAGGCGACGACGGTTCTCGGCGACCGCCTGTGGGTCATCACCCACATGGTCGCCAAGATTGAAGGATTCATAGGGCGGCAGGCTGACGCCGCCCTCGCGGGTGGTGACGCAGGCGCGAACCGAGGCCGGGGCCGGCCAGTCGGGGAGGATCAGCGACTGCGCCAGGCCACTCATCCGATGAAGCTCTCGCGGTCCTGGTCGAGCAGCGACAGCAGCCACTGGAAGTCGTCCGGCAACTCCGACTTCCATTCCATGCGCTCACCCGTGGTCGGGTGGTCCAGCGCCAGGAAACGCGCGTGCAGGGCCTGACGCGGGAAGTGCTTGACCGCCTCGACCATGGCCACGCTGGCGGCCGGCGGGATGCGGAAGCGTGCACCGTAGGTCTGGTCGCCGACCAGCGGATAGCCGACATGCGCCATGTGCACACGGATCTGGTGGGTGCGCCCGGTTTCCAGCTTGACCCGCACATGGGTGTGCGAACGGAAGCGCTTGAGCACGCGGTAGTGGCTGACGGCCGGCTTGCCGCCCTCGGTCACCGCCATGCGCTGGCGCTCGCCGCCGTGACGGCCGATCGGCGCGTCGATCTTGCCGCCGGCGATCACCACGCCGACCACGATGCACTCGTAGATGCGGCTGACCGAACGTTTTTGCAGCTGGTCGACCAGGTTGGTCTGCGCCTGCAGGGTCTTGGCCACCACCATCAGACCGGTGGTGTCCTTGTCCAGGCGGTGCACGATGCCGGCACGCGGCACATTGACGATGTCCGGGACATGGTGCAGCAGGGCGTTGAGCAAGGTGCCATCGGGGTGACCGGCCGCCGGGTGGACCACCAGCCCGGCGGGCTTGTTGATCACCAGGATCTGGTCGTCCTCGTAGACGATGTCCAGCTCGATGTCCTGAGCCACCCATTCGCCCTGGGCCTCCTGCTCGGCTTCGAGGGCCAGGATGGAGCCGGTGTGGACGGTGTCGCGCGGTCGCAGCACCGCGCCATCGACGGTCAGGCGGCCATCCTTGATCCACGAGGACAGGCGCGAACGCGAGTACTCGCCGAACAATTGGGCGGCGACCTGGTCGAGGCGTTGGCCGCCCAGTTCGGACGGGACCTCTGCGCTAAGTTGAATGATCTCGGACATGCTCGAATCGACGGGCGTTCAGCCTTTGGTTTCGGCTGCGCGCTTGTGGTTAAATACGGCTTCTTTTGCCCCGGGGTTTGGCCGGGGGCGCTCATCATAACAGGACGGCACCGCCCAAGACAGCGGCCGTCAAAGGGACGCAAGCCGCCATGCAAGTGAAACACCTGCTGCTGATCGCCATCCTCGGGCTCACCGCTGCCTGTTCCTCGAACAAGGAAGTCATTGACGAGAACCTCAGCGAGGCCGAGCTGTACCAGCAGGCGCAGGCCGACCTGGACAACTCCAGCTACACCAGCGCCGTGAACAAGCTCAAGGCCCTGGAATCGCGCTACCCGTTCGGCCGCTACGCCGACCAGGCCCAGCTCGAGCTGATCTACGCCAACTATAAAAACTCCGAGCCCGAGGCCGCCAAGTCCGCCGCCGAGCGCTTCATCCGCCTGCACCCGCAGCACCCGAACGTCGACTACGCCTACTACCTCAAGGGCCTGACCTCGTTCGACCAGGACCGTGGCCTGCTGGCGCGCTTCCTACCGCTGGACATGACCAAGCGTGACCCGGGCGCCGCCCGCGACTCGTACAACGAGTTCGCCCAGCTGACCAGCCGCTTCCCCAACAGCCGCTACGCCCCGGACGCCAAGCAGCGCATGATCTACCTGCGCAACCTGCTGGCCTCCTACGAGATCCACGTGGCCAACTACTACCTGAGCCGCGAGGCCTATGTGGCCGCCGCCAACCGTGGCCGCTACGTGGTCGAGAACTTCCAGGAAACCCCGTCGGTGGGCGATGGCCTGGCGGTGATGGTCGAGTCGTACCAGCGCATGCACCTGGACGAACTGGCGGCCACCAGCCTCGAGACCCTCAAGCTCAACTACCCGAACCACCCGAGCCTGGTCGATGGCCAGTTCGTCGCCAAAGTGGATGAAAACGGCAACCGCTCGTGGCTGTCCAAGGCCACCCTGGGCCTGATCGACACCCAGGCGCCGCTGCCACCGGGTGAGACCCGCGCCAACCAGGACGTGGTCAAGCAGTTCCAGGATGCCCGCTCCGAGATTCCGCAAGAACTGCTGCCCAAGGACGAGAACGGCGACCCGATCCTGCCGGAAGGTCCGAAGGAAGCCGAGAAGGACCGCTCGTGGTTCAGCTACATGACCTTCGGTCTGTTCGACTGATACCACGCACGCAAAGAAAGGGAGGCCCGAGGCCTCCCTTTTTTCATGCCTGCGTCCTAGACTGTCGGCTTCTTTTCTCGACAAGCTGGACACCATGGTTCGCCTACTCTTCTGGATCGCCCTGATCGCCGCCGCGTTCTGGCTGTGGCGCAAGTTCAAGACCAGTCAGCAATCACCTGCCGAGCCGCGCCTGCAGGACCCGCTGAAGATGGTGCGCTGCGCCCATTGCGGCGTGCACCTGCCCAATGACCGGGCGTTGCAGCGTGGCCAGGAGTGGTACTGCAGCCAGCAGCATCTGGAGCAGGGGCCAGGCCAGCAGCGCTGACAGCCTACGCGCCCTCTCTCTGTAGGAGCGGCCTTGTGCCGCGAAAGGGCTGCGTAGCGGCCCCAGGATTTCAGCGTTGACGCAAAGATCGCCGGGGCCGCTTTGCGACCCTTTCGCGGCACAAGGCCGCTCCTACAGTGGGTTATGCGCTCAGCCCAGACGCCCCTCAGGCGCATACGGCGCCGGATCGATGATCGGCTCGCGCCCCAGCAGCAAATCACCGAACAGCTGGCACGACGCCGGCGCCAGCACCAGCCCGTTGCGGTAATGCCCGCAGTTCAGCCATAGCCCCTCATGCCCCGGCACCGCGCCGATATATGGGATGCCTTCCGGCGAGCCAGGGCGCAGGCCAGCCCAATGCCCTACCACCTCAGCATCCGCCAGCGCCGGCAGCAACTCCACCGCCGAGGCCTTCAGGCTCTCCAACGCATCCCCGGTCGGAGTCTTGTCGTAGCCGGCATGCTCCAGCGTACTGCCCACCAGGATATGCCCGTCGCGGCGCGGGATCGCATAGCGCCCCTTGGCCAGGACCATGCTCGGCAAGAAGTCCTCGGCGCACTTGAACAGGATCATCTGCCCCTTCACCGGCTCCACCGGCAGCGTCAGCCCGAGGGTCTGCAGCAGGTCACCGCTCCAGGCTCCGGCGCTGAGCACCACATCATCGGCGGCGATCACACCACCCTTGGTCTGCACACCGGTAACGCGGCCACCTTCATGGACGAAGCCGGTGATCTGGCAATGCTCGCGCAGGGTCACGTTCGGCAACGCCTGCAACGCGGCCTTCAGCGACTTCACCAGGCGCGGGTTGCGCACGTTGGCCACGCCCGCCATGTAGATGGCATGGCGGTAACCCGGGCCAAGCACCGGCACGGCGTCGTAGGCCGCCGAGATATCCACTGCGCTGAGCGGGCGATGCTCACGCGCGGCCCAGGCCAGGGCCTCGGCTTCGTCATCCAGGTCCAGCCAGTAGAGCCCGGTGGTGTGCACCTCGGGGTCGACCCCGGTGCTGGCGAACAGGCGCTCGCCCAGCTGTGGATAAAAATCCTGCGACCAGTGCGCCAGGGCGGTCACCGCCGGGCTGTAGCGCCACGGGTACAGCGGCGAGACGATCCCGCCACCGGCCCAGGACGACTCCCGCCCCACCTCGCCCTGGTCGCACACCACCACCCGATCGACATCCGCCGCCAGGTTGAACGCGGTCAGCAGGCCGATGACACCGCCGCCAACAATCACTACTTGCTTGCTCATGGTTCGATCCAACACCTGAAGTAATTCCACGGTGCCTGGGCACCTCATGATCTTCAGCTTCCCCAGCACGCCTGGTCGCCCGCGCCCGTGTTATCGCGCACGCCCGCCTGGTCGAGCAGGAAGTCGCCGCAACGGTCATCCGCCATGAAGGCCTCGGGCACACGGCTGGCGCGCAGGCTGAACCGGTCAGTGTCGCGCCAGGCCTGCAGGCGGTAGTAGCGTGTGCCCGCGGGCAACACGGTGGTCAGCTGCTCGTTGTCGGCATAACCGCCCACGCGTGCGCGGTGCTGCTCCAGGCGCAATGCCGCGTCCTGCAGCAGGCCGACCGCTTCGCTTCGCGCGGCGCGCCGCAACTGGTCGCTGTAGCTGGGGTAGGCAATGGCTGCCAGCATGCCGATCAGCGCCACGACAATCAATAATTCGATCAGACCAAGGCCGCGCTGCATCTCAGCCCTCCCCCAGGCGCTGGCGCCAGCTGATCCGCTTCACCGCGCCGTCATCGTCGATGGCATAGACCGCCTCCAGCAGTTGCCGCGCGCGGGTTTGAAGGCCCACCGCCGTCACCCGGACCAGCGTCAGCCTGTCCCCGACGGGCTGGCCCGCGACACGCAGGCTGTCTCCCAGGGTTTGCAGGTAAACAAAGCCACTTTGGGTCGCCAGCCAGGGTGGGGAAGGCTGCGTATCAGGTGGACTTGGCGGCGGACAGGCCTGACATGGGACCGGGATGCCGCCTGCCAGCAGTTCCACACCTTCGAGCAAGGCTGCCTCCGCCTGCTCGAAGGCCCGCGCGCCGGCCAGCTGATCGCCTGCTTGGCGTTGCTGCAAAAGCGCCTCGCGCAGGGCCAGGGTTGCCAGCAGGCCGAACAGCAGGCTCAGGACCAGCGCCAGCAACAGCACAATGCCACGCTGCCCCGTCACGACCCGGCTCCCGGGTTGCGCAAGGCCACGCTCAGCGAATGCTGCTGCTCGAGCCCATGCTGCCGGTCATGCAGGGTCAGGCGGATATCCAGGCGCTCGCCCGCGCCCGCCTCGACACGGCTGACCTCCAGTGCCCGCACCTGGTCGATGAGACTGGCATGCTGCGCATTGCTGGTGAGCATCAGGCTGCCGTTGCGCACCCGATAGGTCACCCGGCGCACCGGCAGCGCCAGCAACTCGCCGTCCCCGACGTGCTGCCCGGGCTGCACCCGCGCCCAACTGCGGCAGTCGCTGAGCACGGTCCAGTCCGGGCTGCCGAGCAACCCGGGCAACTCAGCGCCGACCAGGGTCAGGCTGTCGCCCATGATCTCAATGGGCGAGGCGAAAGCCTGGGCCGCGCCAGGATCGGCAAAGTCCTCGGCTTCAAGACGCAAGCAACCGAACATCCCCGCCTGGCGAATATCCTCGGCCATTCGCTGCAAGGCCAGGCGAGCGTCATCCTGCAGGCGCGCCGCCGCACCTTGCAGTTGCAAGGCCTGATACGCCGAGACGAATACCTGGCCGGCGGCCACCAGCAGCATCAGGCCCAGCACCAGGGCCAGCAGTGCCTCGACCAGGCCCAAACCCGCCTGCCGGCGCCTCATGGCAGCACCCTGCCCTGCACGCTCAGCGACTGCCGGCCCCCTCCCAGGCCCGGCCAATCGACGTCCAGCACCAGCACGCCCCCGGCCAGGTTCATGCGCCCTTGCGCCGCACTACCGAGCACCTGGGTCAGGCGCGACTGCCAGGCTGCTTCCTCGCCCGCCTCGAGCGCCCCGGCAGCCCTGACCCGCTCCAACATGCCCTGGGCCAATTGCAACACCTGCGCTTCCCGCCGCACCCCTTCGACGGCCTGCAGCCCACGCAGCTGCAAGGCCGCCGATGCGAACAGCCCCAGCGTCAGCAGCGTGCCAGCCAGCAGCACCTCCAGCAGCGTCATGCCCCCTTCCCTCGCCCCCATAACCCCCTCCTGGGATCTTTCCTAGGCCGCAACCCGAACCGGCCGACTGGCGCCTTTGTTGGGCGTCCTGGAAGCTACAGAGAAGCACTTCCAGGGAGGAATGCAGCGTGGGGCAACAAGGCGTAACACTGATACAAATGATGTTCGCACTGGGCGTGCTGAGCCTTCTGACACACCAGGGCATATCGGCCTACAGCAAGTTCAGCGATGAGCTTTACCTCGGTGCCGTGGCCAGGGAGCTGGCACAGGCCCTGCGCGGCGCCCGTAATCAGGCGGCGCTAAGGCACCAGGCCGTGCTGGTCAGGCCGCTGGAGGAGAATTGGGGCAAGGGCTGGCGGGTGGTGCTGGAGCAGGATGGCGAGCTGTTGCAGGCGCATCGCCTGCACAGGCCGCTGAGGATTGCCACGACCTCGGACCGGGTCGTGAGGTTCAGCGCCCGGGGGGCGCCGCTGGGGATGGGCTTCGTCGGCACCACGCTGGACATCTGCCCGCGCACCACCCTCGACAGCCGTCATCAGGTGGTGCTCAGCCCCAGTGGCCGGGTCAGTCTGCGCAACGACGAGGGCCGCCGCTGTGCACCGGACTGACTCAGATCGAGCGGACCCGCAGCTCCTTGGGCATGGAGAAGGTGATGTTCTCCTCGCGCCCGTCGAGCTCTTCGGCGCCGGTCGCGCCCCAGGCCTTAAGCTGGTCGATCACGCCACGCACCAGCACCTCGGGCGCCGAAGCCCCGGCGGTGATGCCGATGCGCTCGGCCCCGTCGAACCAGCTGCGTTGCAGGTCCTCGGCGCCGTCGATCAGGTAGGCCGGGGTGCTCATGCGCTCGGCCAGCTCGCGCAGGCGGTTGGAGTTGGAGCTGTTGGGGCTGCCGACCACCAGTACCACGTCGCACTCGTCGGCCAGTTGCTTGACGGCATCCTGGCGGTTCTGGGTGGCGTAGCAGATGTCGTCCTTGCGCGGGCCGCCGATGTTCGGGAAGCGTTCGCGCAGGGCGTCGATCACCCGGCTGGTGTCGTCCATCGACAGGGTGGTCTGGGTGACGAAGGCCAGGTGGTCGGGGTTGCGCACCTGCAGCCTGGCGACATCGTCCTCGTCCTCGACGAGGTAGATGGCACCGCCGTTGCTGGCGTCGTACTGACCCATGGTGCCTTCGACTTCCGGGTGC
This sequence comes from Pseudomonas sp. DVZ6, assembly GCF_024259445.1. NCBI lineage: Bacteria > Pseudomonadati > Pseudomonadota > Gammaproteobacteria > Pseudomonadales > Pseudomonadaceae > Pseudomonas > Pseudomonas sp. DVZ6. Next base: position 21,507 of record NZ_JANCLM010000052.1, on the reverse strand, counting down.
CCCTCGTGACCGATGAGGATGGTCTCACGGCCGTCGCGGCTGTACTTGGCAACCTCGATATGCACCTTGGTCACCAGCGGGCAGGTGGCGTCGAACACCTTCAGGCCACGGCCGGCGGCTTCCTGGCGCACGGCCTGGGAAACGCCATGGGCGCTGAAGATGACGATGACGTCGTCCGGCACCTGGTCCAGCTCTTCGACGAAGATCGCGCCACGGTTGCGAAGGTCCTCGACCACGAACTTGTTGTGCACCACTTCGTGGCGCACATAGATCGGCGGGCCGAAGACTTCCAGGGCGCGGTTGACGATCTCGATCGCCCGGTCGACCCCCGCGCAGAAGCCGCGCGGGTTGGCGAGTTTGATTTGCATGCTCGGCTCCAGGCTCACACGGCCTTCACGTCGAGGATCTGCACCTCGAAGTTCAGGGTCTTGCCAGCCAGTGGATGGTTGAAATCGATGGTCACCTGGTTGTCGTCGAACGCCTTGACCACGCCCGGAAGCTCGGTGTTGGCGGCGTCGTTGAAGATCACCAGCAGCCCTTCGGACAGCTCCATGCCTTCGAACTGCGAGCGCGGCATCACCTGCACGTTCTGCGGGTTGTGCTGGCCGAAGGCGTTCTCCGGGGCGATGCTCAGCTTGCGCTGGTCACCGGCCTTGAAGCCGAACAGGGCGTTCTCGAAGCCCGGCAGCAGGTTGCCGTCGCCGACCTTGAACGTGGCCGGGGCCTTGTCGAAGGTGCTGTCGACGGTGTCGCCGTTTTCCAGGTGCAGCGCGAAGTGCAGGGTGACTTCGGTGTTCTGGCCAATGCGGGTCTCAGTCATGGACGGCTTCCTCGGACTTCTTGCTCTTGAACATGTCCAGCGCCAGCATCACCGCGCCCACGGTAATCGCGCTGTCGGCCAGGTTGAAGGCCGGGAAGTAGTAGCGGTTCTGCCAGTGCACCAGGATGAAGTCGACCACATGGCCCAGCACGACGCGGTCGTACAGGTTGCCCAGCGCGCCGCCCAGCACCAGGGCCAGGGCCACGGCCAGCCAGGTCTCGTTGCGCCCCAGGCGCTTGAGCCAGACCACCAGCACGGCGCTGACCACCACGGCGATCAGCGCGAACAGCCAGCGCTGCCAGCCGGAGCTGTCGGCCAGGAAGCTGAACGCCGCGCCGGTGTTGTAGGCCAGGGTCCAGCTGAAGTAGTCGGGAATGACCACGATCTGCTGGTACATGGTCAGCGCGCTGTCGAAGTACAGCTTGGTGGCCTGGTCGAGGACCAGGACCACCAGGCTCAGCCAGAGCCAGGCAAGGCGCCCGAAGCGCCCCGCGGAAGCGTTAGGCATAGTGGCGCACCTCACCGGAGCCGCTCAGGTTGTCGACGCAACGGGCGCAGATTTCCGGATGCTCCGGGTGGCTGCCGACGTCGGCGCGGAAGTGCCAGCAGCGACCGCACTTGGCGTGCCCGGACTTGACGACTTTCAGCTTGAGGCCTTCAACTTCGGTTGTCACGGCGTCGGCGGGTGCCTGGACGAACGGCACGACACTGGCGGCCGAAGTGATCAGCACGAAGCGCAACTCGTCGCCCAGCTTGTTCAAGTCGGCGCTCAGGGCGTCGTCAGCGAACAGGGTGACTTCGGCCTGCAGGTTGCCACCGATGGCCTTGGCCGCGCGCTGGTTCTCCAGTTCCTTGTTGACCGCGGTCTTGGCGGCCATGATGCGTTCCCAGTACTCGCGACCCAGCTCGAAACCTTCCGGCAGTTCGCTCAGGCCTTCGTACCAGGTGTTGAGCATCACCGACTCGTTACGCTCGCCCGGCAGGTATTGCCACAGCTCGTCGGCGGTGAACGCCAGGATCGGCGCGATCCAGCGCACCAGTGCCTCGGAGATGTGGAACAGCGCGGTCTGGCAGGAGCGGCGGGCGACACTGTTGGCGCCAGTGGTGTACTGGCGGTCCTTGATGATGTCGAGGTAGAAGCCGCCCAGCTCCTGCACGCAGAAGTTGTGGATCTTCGAGTAGACGTTCCAGAAACGGTACTCGCCATAGTGCTCTTCCAGCTCGCGCTGCAGCAGCAGGGTGCGGTCGACCGCCCAGCGGTCCAGGGCCAGCATGTCTTCGGCCGGCAGCAGGTCGCGGGCCGGGTCGAAGCCGGACAGGTTGGAGAGCAGGAAGCGCGCGGTGTTGCGGATGCGGCGGTAGGCGTCGGCGCTACGCTGCAGGATCTGATCGGAAACCGCCATCTCGCCGGAGTAGTCGGTGGCCGAGACCCACAGGCGCATGATGTCGGCACCCAGGGTGTCGTTGACCTTCTGCGGCTCGATGGTGTTGCCCAGCGACTTGGACATCTTGCGGCCGTTCTCGTCGACGGTGAAGCCGTGGGTCAGCAGCTCGCGGTACGGCGCGTGGCCGTCGATGGCGCAACCGGTCAGCAAGGATGAGTGGAACCAGCCGCGGTGCTGGTCGGAGCCTTCCAGGTACAGGTCGGCGCGCGGGCCGGTGGCGTGGCCGATGTCGTGGGAGCCGCGCAGCACGTGCCAGTGGGTGGTGCCGGAGTCGAACCACACGTCGAGGGTGTCGGTGATCTTGTCGTATTGGCCGGCTTCGTCACCGAGCAGCTCGGCGGCGTCCAGCTTGAACCAGGCCTCGATGCCTTCTTTCTCGACGCGCTGGGCCACGGCCTCCATCAGTTCGACGGTGCGCGGGTGCAGCTCGCCGGTCTGCTTGTCGAGGAAGAACGGGATCGGCACGCCCCAGTTGCGCTGACGCGAGATGCACCAGTCCGGACGGTTGGCGATCATCGAATGCAGGCGCGCCTGGCCCCAGGCCGGAACGAACTTGGTCTCTTCGATGGCCTTGAGCGCACGCTCGCGCAGCGGCTCGCCGGTGGTCGGCTGCTTGTCCATGCCGACGAACCACTGCGCGGTGGCGCGGTAGATCAGCGGGGTCTTGTGGCGCCAGCAGTGCATGTAGCTGTGGCTGATGGTCTCGGTGTGCATCAGCGCGCCGACTTCGCTGAGCTTGTCGACGATGGCCGGGTTGGCCTTCCAGATGAACTGGCCGCCGAAGAACGGCAGCGACTCGACGTACACGCCGTTGCTCTGCACCGGAGTGAGGATGTCGTCGTTGACCATGCCGTAGCGCTTGCAGGTGACGAAGTCGTCTTCACCATAGGCTGGCGAGGAGTGCACCACGCCGGTACCGGCGCCCAGTTCGACGTAGTCAGCCAGGTAGATCGGCGACAGACGGTCGTAGAACGGGTGGCGGAAGTTGATCAGTTCCAGGGCCGAGCCCGGGGCGGTGGCGATGATCGAGCCTTCCAGCGCATAACGCTTCAGGCACGATTCGACCAGCTCTTCGGCCAGCACCAGCAGGCGCTCGCCGGTATCGACCAGGGCGTACTTGAAGTCCGGGTGGATGTTCAGCGCCTGGTTGGCCGGGATGGTCCACGGGGTGGTGGTCCAGATCACGATGGCGGCGGGCTTGGCCAGCGCGCCCAGGCCGAAGGCGGCGGCCAGCTTGTCGGCATCGGCCACCGGGAAGGCGACGTCAATGGTCTGGGATTTCTTGTCGGCGTACTCGACCTCGGCTTCAGCCAGGGCCGAGCCGCAATCGAAGCACCAGTTCACGGGCTTGAGGCCCTTGAACACGAAGCCTTGCTTGACCATCTCGGCCAGGGCGCGGATTTCACCGGCCTCGTTGGCGAAGTTCATGGTCTTGTAGGGGTTGTCCCAGTCGCCCAGCACGCCCAGGCGGATGAACTCGGTCTTCTGCCCTTCGATCTGCTCGGCGGCGTACTCGCGGCACAGCTCGCGGGTGCGGTCGGCGGTCAGGTGCTTGCCGTGGGTGACCTCGACCTTGTGCTCGATCGGCAGGCCGTGGCAGTCCCAGCCCGGCACGTACGGCGCGTCGAAGCCGGACAGGGTCTTGGAGCGGACAATCATGTCCTTGAGAATCTTGTTCAGCGCATGACCGATGTGGATCTTGCCGTTGGCATAGGGCGGGCCGTCGTGCAGGACGAACTTCGGACGATCCTTGCCAATCTCGCGCAACTTACCGTACAGGCCAATACTGTCCCAGCGCTGCAGGATCTGCGGTTCGCGCTGAGGCAGGCCGGCCTTCATGGGGAAGGCGGTGTCCGGAAGGTTAAGCGTGGCTTTGTAGTCGGTCATTTCAGGCTCTTCGTTAGCGGTTGAGCGTGCCAGTGGGCACGTGCGGCGGCGATGTCCGCGTCGATCGCCGACTTCAGCGCCTCCAGGGAGGCGAAACGCTGCTCTTCACGCAGCTTGTGGTGGAATTCCACCGTCAGGCGCCGGCCATACAGGTCGCCGGCGTAATCCAGGAGATGAATCTCCAGGTGAGGACGCCCGTCACCGACGACGGTGGGGCGCACTCCGATATTGCCGACACCCGGCCAGGCCTTGCCGTCGATCTCGATGCTGGCCAGGTAGACCCCGGACAGCGGCACGCGACGGCGCTTGAGCTGGATGTTGGCGGTGGGGGTGCCGAGCTGGCGGGCCAGCTTCTGGCCATGCAGCACGCGCCCGGTGATACGGTACGGACGCCCCAGCAGGTGCTCGGCCAGCTCGAAGTCGCCTTCGGCCAGGGCCTTGCGCACTTCGGTGCTGCTGACCCGCAGGCCGTCCTGAACCACGGTGTTGGCCGCCTCGACGCTGAAGCCGTGGCGCTTGCCGGCTTCGGAGAGGAAGACGAAGTCGCCGGCGCGGTCGCAGCCGAAACGGAAGTCGTCGCCCACTTCGAGGTGGCGCACGCCCAGGCCATCGACCAGCACCGCCTTGACGAACTGCTCGGCGCTGAGCTGGCTCAGGCGCTGGTTGAACGACAGGCACAGCACCCGATCGATGCCCTCGCCGGCCAGCAGCTCGACCTTGTCACGCAGGCGGGCCAGGCGCGCCGGGGCGCTCTGTGGGGCGAAGTACTCGCGCGGCTGCGGCTCGAAGATCACCACGCAGGTGGGCAGGCCCAGTTCCTGACCGCGTTCGCGCAGGCGCGCGAGGATCGCCTGGTGGCCCCGGTGGACCCCGTCGAAGTTGCCAATGGTGGCGACACAGCCCCGGTGCTCGGGGCGCAGGTTGTGAAGACCTCGAACCAGCTGCATAACGCGCTTCTTGCTCATAAAGTGGCCGATTATAACCACACCCGGGCGCTGGTGACAGGCAGCAGCGGCCCCATGGGGCGTGGAATGCGAAAAACCGACGCCTGACCCCTCTCGCGCCTCAATGCAACGCCTTGCGGGCGAAATGCCGAGGGCGGAAACCACACAGGAACAGACAGCCGAAGTAAGTCACCACGCCCGCCGCGATCAGCGCCCCGAGGCGCAGGAAGCGCGCGAGCATGTTGCCCTGCTCCCAGGCCGGCAGGTAGTGCATGCCCAGCAGCAGCACGCCCGACATCAAGGTCACCGCCAGCACCAGCTTGAGCAGGAACGGCGTCCAGCCCGGCTGCGGCTGGAACAGCTGCTGGCTGCGCAGCTTCCAGTACAGCAGGCCGGCGTTCAGGCACGCGCCCAGGCTGATGGCCAGGGCCAGCCCGGCATGGGCCAGCGGGCCGACCAGGGCCAGGTTGAACAGTTGGGTGCAGACCAGGGTGAAGACCGCGATCTTCACCGGCGTGCGGATATTCTGCTGCGCATAGAAGCCAGGTGCCAGTACCTTGACCAGGATGATCGCCAGCAGGCCCACCGAATAGGCGATCAGGGCGCGCTGGGTCATCGCGGCGTCGAAGGCGGTGAACTTGCCGTACTGGAACAGCGCCACGGTCAGCGGTTCGGCGAGAATGGCCAGGGCCAGGGTGCAGGGCAGCACCAGCAGGAAGCACAGGCGCAGGCCCCAGTCGAGGATCCGCGAATACTCCTCGCGGTCCTTGTTGGCGTAGGTCTTGGCCAGGGTCGGCAGCAGGATGGTGCCCAGGGCAACGCCCAGCACGCCGGATGGCAGCTCCATCAGGCGATCGGCGTAGTACATCCACGACACCGAACCTGCCACCAGGAACGAGGCGAAGATGGTGTTGATGATCAGCGAGATCTGGCTTACCGACACCCCGAGGATGGCCGGCAGCATCTGCTTGAGCACGCGCCACACCCCGGTGTCGCGCAGGTTCAGGCGCGGCAGCACGAGCATGCCGATCTTCTTCAGCGCCGGCAGCTGGTACAACAGTTGCGCCAGGCCACCGGCCAGCACGCCCCAGCCCAGGGCCATGATCGGCGGGTCGAAGTACGGCGTCAGCAGCACGGCGAAGGCGATCATCGCCACGTTGAGCAGCGTGGGGGTGAACGCCGGCACGCTGAAGCGGTTCCAGGTATTGAGGATCGCGCCGACCAGCGACGACAGCGAGATCAGCAATATATAAGGAAAGGTCACCCGCAGCAGCGAGGTGGTCAGCTCGTATTTTTCCGCGTTGTCGACGAAGCCCGGCGCGGTGGCCCAGACCACCCAAGGCGCGGCGAGGATGCCGATGACCGTGACCAGGGCCAGGACCAGGGTCAGCAGGCCGCTGACATAGGCGATGAAGGTCCGGGTGGCCTCCTCGCCCTGCTGGGTCTTGTACTCGGCCAGGATCGGCACGAAGGCCTGGGAGAACGCCCCCTCGGCGAAGATCCGCCGCAGCAGGTTGGGCAGCTTGAAGGCGATGAAGAAGGCGTCGGTGGCGATGCCGGCGCCGAACACCCGCGCCAGGATGGTATCGCGCACGAAGCCGAGCACCCGGGAAATCATGGTGATTGAACTGACGGCGGCCAGGGATTTGAGCAGGTTCATCGAAAAGTTTCACGCCAGGGGCAGAGGACGCTGCCAGACAGCGTCCGAATGTGCGATACTCCCGCGCCTTCGCAGGGGAGCCAAAAATTCCCGAGTTTACAGGTCGTGCGACAGAAAGGAATATTTCCCTCCTGTTGGCTCACCACTCGGCGGAACCCTGCAAGTGGCCTTGACATCCGATCGACTCATCGGCATGATTCGCGGCCTATTTTGTTTGCTATTTACCTAAAGTCTTTCGAGGAGCTCGACGGTGGCCAACTCACCTTCCGCCAAGAAACGTGCAAAACAGGCTGAGAAGCGTCGCAGCCACAACGCCAGCCTGCGTTCCATGGTCCGCACCTACATCAAGAATGTAGTCAAAGCCATCGACGCAAAAGACGCCGAAAAAGCGCAAGCCGCTTACGTTCTGGCTGTACCTGTAATCGACCGTATGGCCGACAAGGGTATCATCCACAAGAACAAAGCTGCTCGCCACAAAGGCCGTCTGAATGGCCACATCAAGGCGCTGAAAGAAGCTGCAGCTGCCTAAGCGACGTTCTTGTCGAAAAAACCGACCCTAGGGTCGGTTTTTTTATGCCTGCAATAAAGTGTGGGTTGCCTATATAAAGAAGGCCCATGGCGTAATGCCTGTCAGTTAGCGCTTCATCGCTCTTGGTTGGGGCTGCTTTGCAGCCCTTCGCGGGTAAACCCGCTCCCACAGGATCGCGCAAACGCTGAATCGAGCGCTGTACTTGTGGGAGCAACTGTCTTGCTCAATTTCTAGAATCTGGCGCGATCCGTGTGGGAGCGGGCAAAGCCCACCAGCACCACGCCTGCCAACCAGCGAACTACCCTGCCGCTCAGTCCACCGCAGCCTGCAGCCTGCCCACCCGACGGTACGCCTGCCGTGCGAAACACACGAACAACCCCGCCATCAGCGCCAGCGCCATGGGCAAGCCATGGGGCGCCACGTCCATCGCCGCGCCGCTGACCAGCGGCCCGACCAGGCTGCCGACACCCCACAGCAGGCCGACACTGGCGTTGGCGGTCACCAGGTCCTGCCCCCTGAAACGCTGTCCGATCAACACCAGCGCCAGGGTGTAGATGCCCCCGGCCACCGCCCCGAGCACCACCAGCAGCGGCCACAACAGCCAGTTCATCTGCAGCAGCCAGGGCAAGGCAATACCGATGCTCATCGCCACCAGCCCGCACACCAGGTGCAGCCCGGTGCGCTCGACCCGATCGGCGAGCCAGCCCAGCGGCAACTGGAAGATCATGTCGCCGGCAAATACCACCGTGACCATCAGCGCCGCCACGCCCACGGCAAAACCGTGACTGCTGGCGTACACCGGCAGCAATGACAGCACCACCGCATCGAAGAACGAGAAGAACAGCACCGCCACGCACAGCGCCGGGGCAACGCGGAAGAAGCCGGCCAGGCCGAAACTCTTCTCGCCTTCATCACCATGCTCGACATGGTCGTTGGGCACGGTGAACAGGATGCACAGCAGCGCCAGGCCGTAGCAGACGGTGACCACACCGGTCAGCCACGGGCTGTCGGCGCCAAGCAGCGCCAGCAGTGCCGGGCCGAGCACCTGGAAGCCGGTGAAGCTGGTGGCGTACAGGGCCATGATCTTGCCGCGGTTGTGCTCAGGGCACAGCTCGTTGACCCACGACTCGCCGAGGATGATCGCGATGCCCATGCCGATGCCGAGCCCCAGGCGCAACAGCGCCAGCCACAGCATCGAGTCGAAGGCCCATTCCAGCAGGGCGATGCTCAGGGTGCACAGGCTGAAGCTGAGCAGGTAGATGACGCGCCGGGTCAGGTGTCGGCAGCAGGCGTCGACCATGAAGGCCGAAAGTATCATGCCCGCCGCCGGGATCGCCGAGATGATGCCGATCTCCAGCGTCCCCGCCCCCGCCTCGTGCAAACGCAACGACACCAGTGGCAGGCTCGCCCCGAGGCTGAAACCGACCACCGACACGGCGAACAACAGGCCCACCAGCAAACGCATGTTCATGTACCACTCCTTGCAAGCCGGCGCGCAGGGGCTCTGGCCCTGGCCGACTGGAAAATCCGCTGAAAGATGTTCGAACGCAGGCGCCCGCAGTCACGCCGCAATGGCGCTGGATGCAGGGGCGCGGATCAGTTCAGGGCAAGGTGTGGCGAGAAGGTGAAGGCGAACAGCACGCTGCGTCGACGCTTGAGCACCGTGTCGCTCGGCCACGCGCGGCGCGCTGTCGGGGCGACAGGCTGGCGGTGCGGGCGGAAACTACGGGTACGGCGCATTGCATCAACTACGCAGGGATTGAGGAGGCGGCACTCTAGGCCATGCGGATCCGGGCCGTCAATCGCCAGGGTCTACACACGCCCCCTGTAGGAGCGGCCTTGTGTCGCGAAAGGGCTGCGCAGCGGCCCCAGGATTGTCGCGTTTAGGCACAGATTGCCGGGGCTGCTTCGCAGCCCTTTCGCGACACAAGGCCGCTCCTACAAAGAATGCGTCTGGCCGACTTTCAGCGCTTGCCAGTGGACGGCAGGAACACCGCCAGCAACCCAAACAACGGCAGGAACGAGCAAACCCCATACACATACTCGATCCCACGCAGATCAGCCACATACCCCAGCAGCGCCGCGCCGATGCCACCGAAGCCGAACATCAGCCCGAAGAAGATCCCGGCGATCATCCCGACATTGCCCGGCACCAGTTCCTGGGCATACACCACGATGGCCGAGAACGCCGACGCCAGGACAAAACCGATCACCACGCTGAGCACGGTGGTCCAGAACAGGTCGGCATACGGCAGCGCCAGGGTGAACGGCGCCACCCCGAGGATCGAGAACCAGATCACCGCCTTGCGCCCGATGCGGTCACCGATCGGCCCGCCGAAGAAGGTGCCCGCCGCCACGGCGCCGAGGAACAGGAACAGGTGCAATTGGGAGCTGGCCACCGACAGCTGGAACTTCTCGATCAGGTAGAAGGTGAAGTAGCTGGTGAAGCTGGACATATAGAAGTACTTGGAGAACACCAACAGGCCCAGCACCACCAGCGCCAGGATCACCCGCTGGCGCGAGATGCCGTGGGTGGCCTGCACTGCCTTGCGCGCCTTGGCCTGGTTGAGGTGCTCCTTGTACCAGCGGCGCAGCATCAGGGTCACGGCGAAGAAGAACAGCCCGGCCACGCCGAACCAGGCGACATGGGTCTGGCCGAAAGGAATGACGATCGCCGCCGCCAGCAGCGGGCCGAGGGCGGAGCCGGCGTTGCCGCCAACCTGGAAGCTCGACTGCGCCAGGCCGAAGCGCCCACCGGAAGCCAGCCGGGCGATGCGCGAGGTCTCGGGGTGGAAGGTCGACGAGCCGATGCCCACCAGCGCCGAGGCCAGCAGGATCATCGGGAAGCTGCCGACGAAAGCCAGCATCACGATGCCCACCAGGGTGCACACCGTGCCCAGCGGCAGCAGGTTCGGCGTGGGCCGCTTGTCGGTGAAAAAGCCCACCCACGGCTGCAGCAGCGAGGCGGTGATCTGGAAGGTCAGGGTGATCAGGCCGATCTGGGCGAAGCTCAGGTTGTAGTTGGCCTTGAGCATCGGGTAGATCGCCGGCAGCACCGACTGGATCAGGTCGTTGATCAGGTGCGCCAGGGCGCAGAAACCGATGATGCGCATCACCAGTGGCGAGGCCTGGTTTGCCGGGCTGCTGGCACTGGAAGTGGTGGTACTGCTGATGGCCATGGGCTGGATGTCCGTCCGCGGATTGGGATCCGATTATCGTGAAACAAATAGATACGAAGCTACCTTTTTATTTTGCCGGGCCTTCCATGCGACACGTACTTGTAAATAATTCTCAATATAATTAGCATCCTTCTCCTCTTCCCTGTAAACGCTGGGCAAAACCGCCCTCCTCCTGCGAGCAGACCGATCCCATGAGCCCGATGCCCGCCTTGCAGCCCACGCCCGACCCCGAGCAGGAAGCCCTGGAGTGGTTCTCGCGCCTGCGCCAACCCGGCTGCGACGAGGCCCTGCGCCAGGCATTCGCCAGCTGGTGCCAGGACCCGCTCAATGCAAGGGCCTATGCCCAGCTCGAAGCCTACTGGCAGCAATTGCAGGTGCCGGCGGCACGCCCGCGACCACGCATCGCCAAGGTTCGTCGCAGCCGGGCCGGGCTGTGCCTGGGGCTGCTGTTCCTGCTGCTGGTGGGCGCCCTGGCCTGGCTCTACTGGCCCGTGATGCAGCGCCTGGGCAGCGAACTGCATACCAACAGCGGCGAGCGCCGCAGCGTGCGCCTGGCCGATGGCTCGACCCTGCACCTGGACAGCGCCAGCGCGATGAATGTCGACCTGCGTGGGCGCACCCGCCAGCTGCAGCTGGTGCAGGGCCAGGTCTACCTGGAGGTGATGCTCGATGGCCGGGCCATGGAGGTGCAGGTCGATGACACCCGGATCCAGGTGTTCGGCACCCGCCTGCAGATCGCCCGCCATGCTGACCACGACGAACTGGTGGTGTTCGGCGGCAAGGCTGCGGTGTTGCAGGGTGGCGACCAACGCCTGGTCAATGCCGGCGAACGGGTGACGTTCAGCGAAAGCCGCATCAACCCGGTCGAGAAGATCGATGCCAAATTGGCCGATGCCTGGCGCAACGGCCAATTGATGGCCAGGAACCTGCCGTTGAGCGAGGTGCTGGAGCGCCTGGCCGATTACCGTGGCCAGCGCGTCTGGCTGCTGAACGAGCAGGCCGCCTACCAGCGGGTCAGCGGTGATTTCGACCTCGACCACCCGGCGCAGAGCCTCGAGCGCCTGGCCGCCGACCAGCAACTGCGCCTGCACAACCTGCTCGGCCACTGGTTGATCGTGCGCTGATGCGCCCTTCCCGGCTAAGTTTTTGAAAGGTTGGCAATTTTTTTTAAAAACGTTGTTGACAGGATCGCGATTCGAGCTAATAATGCGCGCCAAGTTGGCTACATAGCTCAGTTGGTTAGAGCATAGCATTCATAATGCTGGGGTCCGGGGTTCAAGTCCCTGTGTAGCCACCACCTTTTAAAAGGGCTTATCGAAAGATAAGCCCTTTTTCTTTGCCTGCGAAAAAGCTACTTCACGCCTGCCACCACCACGGCCAGCCCCAGGCTGATCAACGCCACGCCGATGACCCGGTCGACCACCACCTGCCGCTCGATCATCGCCCGACGCAGCAAGTGGTTGGAAAAGAACACCGCCACCAGGCTGAACCACACCCAATGGGCGAACGACATGAACGCGCCATAGGCGAAGTCCAGCGCCAGCGGGCTGCCGGGCTGCACCACCTGGGTGTAGGCACTGACCACGAAGAGCATGGTCTTGGGGTTGAGCGCGTTGGTCAGAAAGCCCGTACGCAAGGCGCTCGCCACATTTGTCTCGCTGTGCGCCAGGCCGTCGAGGCTTATACGCGTGGTATTGGTCAGCGACTTGTAGCCCAGGTACACCAGGTAGCCCGCCCCCACCACCTTCATGGCCAGGAACAGGGTCGGGCTCTGGCTGATGATCACGGCGATGCCGAGCACGGTGTACAGCACATGCACCTGCACGCCCAGCGCGATGCCCACCGCTGCCGCGAGACCGGCCTTGCGGCCCTGTGCATAACTGCTGCGGGTGACCATGGCGAAGTCGGCGCCGGGGCTGATGACGGCAAGGAGGGTGAAGAGGGCGACGGCGATGAGTTCGTTCACGAACAGGTATCCTCGATAGGCGATGAAAATTCACTTGTGCCGTGATTATCGAGGCAGCATCAATTGCTAAAAATCGATTTATAGTGAGGCAAATACGCTAGTTAATTTCACAGATATTCTGAGGCTGTACTGGCCTCTTCGCGGGTAAACCCGCTCCCACAGGCTCGGCATGAAGGTCAAGATCGGTGATAAACCTGTGGGAGCGGGTTTACCCGCGAAATGGCCGGCAAGGACAACAACGTCATGAAACTGCCCCCCCTCACCGCCTTTCGCTACTTCGACATCGCCGCCCGCACCGAAAGCTTCGTGCGCGCTGCCGAGCACCTGCACGTCACCCACGGCGCCGTCAGCCGCCAGGTGCGCCTGCTCGAGGAAAGCCTCGGCGTGGAACTGTTCGAACGGCGCAACCGGGCGATCTTCCTCACCCGCGCCGGACGCGACCTGCAGGCCACCACCCAGGCGATCTTCGAGCAACTGGAGGGCGCCGTGCAGCGCCTGCACCAGCAAGCCCACGACAACGTGCTGGTGGTGTCCTGCGAGCCAACCATCGCCATGCGCTGGCTGATTCCGCGCCTGCCGCGCTTCCATGCCCGGCACCCCGACCTGCAACTGCACCTGGTGGCGGCCGGCGGGCCGGTGGATTTCGCCCGCGGCGGCATCGACCTGGCCCTGCGCCGCGATGACTTCCACTGGGACCGCCAGCTGCACAGCCTGAGGATCTGCGATGAATGGATCGGCCCGGTCGCCACGCCGGGCTTCAAGGGCCAGCGCCTGCTGCACAGCGCCACCCGCCCCGACGCCTGGGCCACCTGGCTGCGCCTGAGCGGCCAGGACTTCCGGCAAACGGCGCGCAGCGACTTCGAGCACTTCTACCTGTCGATCCAGGCCGCCAGCGCGGGCATGGGAATGGCCATCGCCTCGGCGCTGATGGTGCGTGACGAACTGGACAACGGTCAGCTACAGGCGCCGTACGGCTTCCTGCGCGATGGCTCCGGCTACCACCTGCTCAGCCCGCAGCCACTGGATGACGGCAGCAAGCGCCAGTGTTTCGCGCAGTGGGTCGGTGACGAGTGCCGGGCCTGCCTGGCTCATCTGGGCTTGCTGCAGAACGACGAACCGGCCCTGCCGTCACCGCCCCAGGTGCGATAGCCGGCCGTGTCGATATGGATGCGCCCCGAAGGGTAACGGCCCAGCCCCATGTTCCAGGCCTGGCCGTGCTGCTGCCAGAAGCGGCACAGCGGGCTCGGGTCGACCCCGCGTGGCAGCAGCAGGTCGACGGCGAAGGCGCGCATGTGCGCACTGCTCGGTGCGCCGCCGGCACAGGCATTGAGCCGGGGATCGCGGTAGGCCGACACCACTTCGAACTGACGCAGGATGCCCTGCCGGTCGAGGGTCTGGATCAAGGCCAGCGTCGAGCGCACCGCCGGCCAATGGCTCGCTGGCGCCACCGCGAAGGGCGAGGCCTTGCACTGGCGCCAGTCCGAGGCCGAGCGCAGCAACTGATGGATCGGCACCACGCCATACAGCCGGGCGTCCACCAGCATTTCACGAAACCTGCGGTTCTCGTGATCCCCGGCCCATTGGGCGAACATCCACACATCACGCTCATCGGCCTGGACTGCACCGAGCCCGATCAACGCGCTAGCCAATAGCCATGTCCTGGCGCTTTTCATTCCCCCACCTCTTCGTCCACCATGGGCGCGCCCGCCGTCCTGGCGGCCACTGACAAGGAGTTAAGCATGCACAAGATTGCTGTATCGGGCCTGGCCGCCCTCGCCTTCAGCGGCCTGGCCATGGCCGACGCGCAGATCGACCTGGGCGACGCCCAACGGGTCACCCGGTTGTTCGCCTACCCCAACAACTGCAACGTGATCTGCTACCGCGACTGGACACTCGAGAAGACTGTCGAGCACTACCTCACCCAGAGCGTGCAGCGCGATGGCTACGCCAACGCCAAGGTCACGGTGAACCGCGACAACGACAAGTTGCACGCCAGCATCACCGGCGTGCCGGCCAGCTATACCGAACCCTTGCGCAAGCTGCTCGACAGCGGCGAACTGGCCTACCAGGGCGCCACCCGCCTCAACCAGAAAGGCGGCTGGGACTACAGCTGGTACCTGTTCCTGCCCCTGGGAATGGCCCTGGAGAACCGCCGCAGCGTCGAGCTGCTGCACTTCCCGCCGGACTACTCGCTGACCCGCTATCAAGACTACCTGAAGTCCAACACCACCGACCGCTGGGCAGAGCTTCTGACCTTCAACGGCGTCGAGGCCACCCAGACCCCGGCCTACCAGACCATCGTCGATATCGCCCCGATCGCCGCGCCGGCCAGCGCGGGCAAGGACCTGGAAGGGGTGTACAGCTACTTCAACGATTACCAGGTGCGGATGGTCAAGGAAGTGGCCCTCACCCACGACGGCAAGACCGCCTTGCCGATGGTCGCCTTCGGCGCGCCGGTGCGGGCGTGGATCCAGCAGCAGTACGGGCCGAAGGTCAACGTGCTGGGGCTGGTCAGCATCGCGCCGGAGCCGGACAGCGCCAAGGTGCCCGTGCTCGGCGCCAACCATCCGAGCGCGATCTGGTACGCCGCCGACCCGAAAAGCTACGACGGCGACCAGGACAAGGCCGACGCCGCGGGCCTGAAGATGATGGGCCAGGACCTCTCCGCCGCCTGCTGGCAGGCCGGCATGGGCCGCAACCCGCAGGCCGACGCCAAGCTCACCCTGCAGGCCTGCACCAGCAAGTGGCAGGTGACCCAGAAGAAGCAGACCTGCGAGCTGTTCTACCGCACCATCCGCGACATGACGCCGGAACAGGCGGCGGCCAAGTGCAATACCGGGGCGGTGACGCGGAGCCTGCGCGATCTGCGCAAGCCCTTGGAGACCAACGAGACCGACCGGGCGCTTTGAGCCGCCCAGTCGATCGCTCCAGGTAGCCTGGGCCAAAGGGGCGACTGCGCCCCTTTGGCGTCAAACGCGGTTAGAAGCGTTCGTCGCGCAACGCCGGCAGGGTGATGTCACGCACGTAGCTGGAAGATGACAGGCTCAGCATCATCCGGCACACCTGCACCACATCGTGCACAGGGATCAGCGCGCCCTCCCCGCGTCGCTCGGCCTGGGCCAGCGGCACATCCAGGCCGTCCTCGGTGTTCAGGTAGCCGAGGTTCAGGCAACTCACGCCCAGGCCCTGGTCGCGGAAGCCTTCGCGCAGCGCCTCGGCAATGCCGCGCAGGCCGAACTTGCTGGCGCCAAAAGTCACCTCTGGCCGCCCGCTACCAGGCAGGCCCGAGGTCGAACCGGTAAGAATGATCCGTGGCCGGGGGCTCTGCAGCAGTACCGGCAGCAGGCGCTTGATCAACAGCAGCGGCGCGGTGATGTTGGTGTC
Organism: Pseudomonas sp. DVZ6; assembly: GCF_024259445.1. Taxonomy (NCBI): domain Bacteria; kingdom Pseudomonadati; phylum Pseudomonadota; class Gammaproteobacteria; order Pseudomonadales; family Pseudomonadaceae; genus Pseudomonas; species Pseudomonas sp. DVZ6. The sequence continues at coordinate 5,693 of NZ_JANCLM010000052.1, read as the reverse complement.
GACCATGCGCTCGATCTGCGCCTCGTCGTCGTCGAGGAAGCTGTAGCCCTCGTCAAAGGCCCGCGCCTCCCAGATCCCGACGTTGTAGACCAGCACATCCAGCCCGTCCCCGGCCACCGCCTCGTGGATGATCGCGGCGGCCTGGCGCGGCTGGCCGAGGTCGGCCTCGATCCAGCGTACCGCGCCCGGCAACGCCGCCGGCCGGGTGCGCGATACACCGACCAGCGTATCGCCTACGCCACCCAGGCCCTGTACCAGCGCCCGTCCCAATCCCTTGCTCGCACCGACCACTAGAATTCGCATCGAATCACTCCCTATGGACTGCGCCAGATAGTACCCTGCCCAACCCAGCAAATCAGTCGGAAATGCCAGGACACCGTGGACAGAGATCAACTCGAACGCAACCAGATCCCCTTCTATTTTGTCGCCGTGGCGCTGGCCGCCGCCCTCGGCCTGCTGGCACCGGGCGCCGCCGCCCCACTGGCGGCGCTGGTGACCCCGGCCATCGCCGTGCTGATGTACGCGATGTTCCTGCAGATCCCTTTCCTCGACCTGCGCGCGGGCCTGGGCAAGCGGCGTTTCATGGGCGCGCTGCTGCTGGCCAACTTCGTGCTGGTGCCGTTGTTGGTGTGGGCCGGCACTCGTGGCCTGGTCGAACACCCCGCCGTGCTGGTCGGCGCCTTGCTGGTGCTGCTGACGCCCTGCATCGACTACGTGGTGGTGTTCACCCATATCGGTAAAGGTGACTCGCGCCTGACCCTTGCCGCCACGCCGGTGCTGCTGCTGGTGCAACTGGCGCTGCTGCCCTTGTACCTGGCGCTGATGCTCGAAGGCGCCGGTAGCGTGGAAATCTCGCTGGTGCCCTTTATCGAGGCGTTCGTGCTGTTGATCGTTCTGCCGCTGTTGCTGGCTGTCGCCAGCAGCGCCGGGGCGCGGCGCTCGACCCTGGTCGCGAAGTGGAACGATGCCTGGGCCTGGCTGCCGGTGCCGGCCATGGCATTGGTACTGGTGGTGGTGATCGCTTCGCAGATCGGCGTGGTGGCCACCCGTCTCGACGACCTGCTGCCGGTGCTGCCGGTGTATGCCGGCTTCGCCCTGCTGGCACCGCTGCTCGGATTGCTCGCGGCGCGGCTGTTGCGGTTATCCACAGGCGAGGCCCGGGCGGTGACTTTCAGTGCCGCCACGCGCAATTCGCTGGTGGTGCTGCCGTTGGCGCTGGCATTGCCGGAGCCGATCCGGGCGCTGGCGGCGGCGGCGGTGATTACCCAGACCTTGGTGGAGCTGGTCAGCGAGTTGATCTACATCCGCGCCGTACCGGCGTTGATTCGCCGTTAAGCCAGTTGCAAGCGCCACTGGCCGCAATGGCTGAAGCGCACCTCGGCCAGGGGCGGCACATCGATCCGCTGGAAGGACGCCAGGGGCGCAGCCAACGCATGCAGCATCGCCGCGCGGATGACAAAGGGATGGGTGATGGCGAGCCACTGGCCAGGCAACAGGGCGCTGTCCATCCAGATGGCGACGCGCTCGCACAAGGCGGCGATCGACTCACCGCCATGCGGCGTGGCATGCGGGTCGGACAGCCAGGCCTGGAGGGCGTCTTCGTCCAGCTGCTTGAGAGGCAGGCCCTTCCACTTGCCCAGGTCGCAGTCGCGCAGCCCCTCATCGACAGTCGCGTTCAGGCCCTCGGCCGTCTGCCGGGCACGCAGCTCCGGCGCGGTGAGGCAACGGGCAGTTGTCGATAGCGGTGCCGGAGGATCACGCAGCGGCTCGTCATCGAACGCGAAGCGGCCAACCCGCTGCGCCTCGGTGCGGGCGTGGCAGACCAGGGTGAGGTGAATGGGTTTCATGGCTGGCGCGCGCCCTCCCGCACAGCCGGGCCACCCAGACGGGCGGCCCGGCATGCATCACTTGCCGATCTGGATCTTCGGTGCCCACTCCAGCCAGGCATCCTCGGCCTTGTCGAACAAGGCGAAGGTCTGCTGCGGTCGCGCCGGGTTGCCCATCTGCTCGCCATCCGGCGTGGCGAAGGCAATCCCACCCTCGATCAGGGTCTCCACCGACTCGGTGCGCACCGTGGCGCCCTTGAACAGGCCCCAGTCGAAGCCGAAGCCGCTGCTGTTCCAGAAGCGGCTGCCGCCGCGCACCAACCCGGCGTAACGCGGCTCGATCAGGATGTGGATAAGTACCCGGTCGGCGGTCTGGCCCAGCTCGAAGCCGGTGACCCTGCCGACCGTGACCTCGCGGTAGGTCACCGGCACGCCCGGCTTGATCGAGCCACGGCGTGCCGCGCTCAGGGTCAGTGGCAGGCCGACCTCCTCGCCTTTCACTTCCGGCGCATCGCTCAAGGCGATGAAGTCACGCTGCGGCCCCTTGTCCTTGAGCGCCGGCAGCACCTCCAGGTACTGGCCGCCGATCAGCGTGTCGAGGTTCTGGGTACGCACCAGGCCCAAGGCCGGCTTGACCACCCAGAACTGGGTACCGGCGCGGGCGATGCGCTCGGCCGCCTGGGTGATTCGTGCACGGAGCAGCACGGCCTGCAGGTCGGCGGTCAGGTCGACACTCTCGACACTGCCCACATCCAGCCCACGGAAGCGGATCGGCGTGCCCGGCTTCAGGCCCTCGGCGCGCTCCACGCGGATGGTGACCAGGGTACCGGCACGGTTGGCCGCATCCTGGCTTTCATGCAGGCGGAAACGCGGAATGCGGCGCTTGAGCGGCACATCCGGTTTCGGCGTATCGAAGGCGATGCCACCGGCCATCAGCGTCTGCAACGACTCGCTCTTGACCTGGATCCCCGAGAGACCGCCGGTCAGGGTGATGCCACTGGCATTCCAGAAGCGCGAGGAGCCGTTGACCAGGTTCTCGTATTCCTTCTCGATGTGCACCCCGATCAGGATGCGCTTGCTGTTGCGGGCGAACTGGTAGCTCTGCACGCTACCCACGCGCACCTGGCGATACATCACCGGGCTGCCCACTTCCAGCGAGCCCAGGGTATCGGCGAACAGCACCATGTGCCGGCCTGGCGCCTTGAGGTCCAGCGGCGGCGCCTTAGGGCGCGCCTCGAACTCGCGCAGCGGCTTGGCACCTGGCTCACCCGGGCGCACGGCAATGTAGTTGCCCTTCACCAACGCCTCGAGGCCGGTGATGCCGGCAAGCGAAATGGACGGCTTGACCACCCAGAACTGGGTGCCTTCGACCAGGTAGTCTTCGGCCAGCGGATCGAGGGTCAGCTCGGCCATGGCAGTGGAGAGGTCGCCTTCGACTTTCAGTTCCTTCAGCGTTCCCACCTGGATACCTTTGTACAGCACCGGCGTGCGGCCCTTCTGCAGCCCCTCGAAGTCACTGAGCTTGACCTTGACCCGGATGCCGGCCTGGGCGGCGTCGAAGTCTTCGTACAGGCGGAACGGCAGGCTCGGATCGGTGGGCGGGCTGTCCTTGCGGTTTTCCGGCGTGGCAAAGGCGATACCGCCGGCGACGATGCTCGACAGCGACTCGGTACGCACCTTGACCCCGGACAGGTCGGCGTCGATGCTGACCCCGCTGGCGTTCCAGAACCGCGTGTGCTTGCGCACCAGGCTGGCGTAGGCCGGGGCGATGAACACCTTGATCTCCACCGTGCCCTGGTCCTCGGAAAGGCGATAGCTCTTCACCCGGCCCACCTGGATCTGCTTGTAGAACACCGGGCTGTCACGATTGAGCGAGCCCAGGCGCTCGGCCTTGAGGACAAGATGCAAACCCGGCTCGCTATCGGACAGCGGCGGGGCCTCCTTGAGCGCGGTGAAACGCTTGGTCTGCTCGCCCTCCCCCGGATCGACGGCGATGTAGTTACCCGACACCAGCGTCTCCAGTCCCGTAATGCCCGCCAGGCTGACGCTTGGCTTCACCAGCCAGAATCGCGTGCCCTTGGTCAGGTGCGGCCCTGCCTCCTTGCGCATCTCGATGGTGGCGACCACCCCGCGGTTTTCCCCCTTGTCATCCAGCACCAGGGCGACGACCTTGCCCACCGACATGCCCTTGTAGATGACCTCGGTCTTGTTGGCGACGATGCCCTCGCCACTCTCGAAGCGCACCTGGATCTCGATACCGGCATCGCTGTAGGCCTTCCAGGCCAGCCAGCCGCCAATCGCCAAGGCAATCAACGGCAGGATCCAGATAGCCGACCAGTTCGAAGCGGGGCGGGTTTTAGCCGTAGGCAAATCACTCATGGTCGTCATCCGACTCCGTGTTGTCCCAGATCAGTCGGGGATCGAAAGTTAAAGCGGCGAGCATTGTCAGGATCACCACGGTGGCGAAGGCGACGGCGCCCAGATTGGCTTCGACACTGGCGATGCGGCCGAAATTCACCACCGCCACCAGGATGGCGATGACGAAGATGTCCAGCATCGACCAGCGGCCGATGAATTCGATGAAGCGGTACATCAGGATGCGCTGGCGCGCCGAGAGCGGCTGGTGGCGCTGCACCGAGTACAGCAGCAGGGCGATGCCGACCAGCTTGAAGGTCGGCACCAGGATGCTGGCGATGAACACCACCGCGGCGATCGGCAGCATGCCATGCTTCATCAAGGTGATGACGCCGGACATGATGGTGTCCGGACTGCCCTGGCCGAGCGCGCTGACAGTCATGATCGGCAGCACGTTGGCCGGGATGTAGAGCACCATCGCCGTGATCAGCAGCGCCCAGGTGCGCACGATGCTGTTCGGGCGCCGGGCATGCACCACCGCGCCGCAGCGGGTGCAGGTCTGCGAGGTGCTGTCCGGCTCCTGGCGATTGAGCTCGTGACATTCGTTGCAGACCAGGATGCCTGCATCAATCGCCCGCATGGACATCCTCCCCCGACAAGGCCACCCAGATCTGGTGCGGCGACATGACCACCTCGAGCCATACCTGCACCAGCAACAGGCTGATGAAGCAGAACAGGCCCAGGCCGATACTCAGTTCGGCCAGGTCGACCAGCTTGACGATGGCCACCAGCACGCCCATGAAGTAGACCTCGAGCATGCCCCACTCACGCAGGTGGTGATAGATACGATAGATCAGCAGGCCGTAGCTGCGGCCGATATCCAGGCGGATGCTCAGCAGCACCATCAGCTGGCAAAGCAGCTTGAGCAAGGGGATGGCCATGCTGCACAGGAACACCACCACGGCGATGCCGCGCATCTCTGAGTTGTACAGACCAAGCACACCGCTCCAGACGGTGTCGTCGGAGGTCTGGCCGAGCAGGTGCAACTGCATGATCGGCAGGAAGTTGGCCGGCACGTACAGCAGCAACGCGGTCAGGACCAGGGCCAGGCTGCGGTTGATCAGGTTGTGGCGATGGGCATACAGCTCGTAGCCGCAGCGCGGGCACTGGGCCTTCTCGTCATTTTGCAGCGTGGTCTTGCGCATCAGCAGGTCGCACTCGTGGCAGGCCACGAGTTCGTCCAGCGGCATCTGCGCGAGCGCTTCGGGATCGACAGGGTTGGGCATAAAGGCATTCTGAATGGATGCGTCGGCTCTATTCTAGTGTTCCGACTCGAATTGTGGGAGATGGCCATTATGAGGAACTGTATCGGTAGCCGGGTCACATTTTCCGCAAGCGAATCGCCCTCCCTGTAGGAGCGGCCTTGTGCCGCGAAAGGGCTGCGTAGCAGACCCGGCGATATCAGCTTGATGCACAAATCCTGGGGCCGCGTTGCGGCCCTTTCGCGGCGCG
>NZ_JANCLM010000051.1:0-37506 GCF_024259445.1 Pseudomonas sp. DVZ6 | reverse complement strand
GAGCGGCCTTGTGCCGCGAAAGGGCCGCGCAGCGGCCCCGGGGTTCATGACGAGCAACTGATCTCCAGGTGCTTGCCCCACTCCGGCGGACGCTCGGCATAGGCCTGCATCCCGGGTTGCTCCTCAAACGGCTTGCCCAGTACCTGGTGCAGCCGCCGCACTTTACTGTAGTCGCCCGCCTCGGCGGCTTCGATGGCCTTCTGCGCCAGGTAGTTGCGCAGCACGTACAGCGGGTTGACCGCATGCATGCGCTCACACCGCCCTTCAGCGTTGCCCGGCTCGCGTTCGCAGCGCGCCTGGTACTCGATGCCCCAGGCGTCGAAGCCGGCCAGGTCGATGAAGTCATCCCGCAGCACCTGCAGGGCCTCGGCCACGGGCTGCTCGCCCAGACGGCGGAAGAACAGGGTGTAATCCACGCCACCCCGCTGCATGCACTGCAGCAGTCGTTCGACCAGTGCCATGTCGTCGTCCTCGGCGGTGGTCAGGCCCAGGCGGCGGCGCATCAGGTCCAGGTAGTGCGCCTGGTACAGCGGCAGGAACAGTCCCAGCGCCTCCTTCAGCGGCTCGACCTCGATCACCGTGGTCAGGGCCTGGGCCAGGGCGCTGAGGTTCCAGTGGGCGATCGGCACCTGGTTGGCGTAGCTGTAGCGGCCGCGATCGTCGGAATGGTTGCAGATGAAGTTGGCGTCGAAGTCGTCGAGGAAGGCGTAGGGGCCGAAGTCGAAGGTGATGCCCAGGATCGACATGTTGTCGGTGTTCATCACCCCGTGGCAGAAGCCATAGGCCTGCCAGCGGGCGATCAGTTCGGCGTTGCGCTCGACGATTGTGCGGAACATGGCCAGGTAGGGCTGCTCGGCGTCGCGGCACTCGGGGTAGTGCTGCTCCAGCACATGGTCGATCAGCACCCGCTGTTGTTCCGGTTGCTTGGTGTAGTAGAAGTATTCGAAGTGGCCGAAGCGCACGTGGCTCTGGGCCAGGCGCAGAAGCATGGCGGCGCTCTCGCGGGCTTCGCGCCATACCGGGGTGCTCGAGCCGATCACGCACAATGCGCGGCTGCTGGGAATGCCCAGGGCGTGCAGGGCCTCGGAGGCGAGAAATTCGCGGATCGACGAGCGCAGCACGGCGCGGCCGTCGCCCATGCGCGAATAAGGCGTCTGGCCGGCGCCCTTGAGGTGCAGGTCCCAGTGCTCGCCGGCCTCGTTGAGGACTTCGCCCAGCAGCAGGCCGCGGCCGTCACCCAGGCGCGGGTTGTAGGAGCCGAACTGGTGGCCGGAATACACCATCGCCCGAGGGTCGGCCTCTTCCCAGAGCTTGTGGCCGCTGAACAGCTCGGCGAACACCGGCAGTTTGGCCTGGGCCGGGTCGAGGTCGAGCAGGGCCATGGCCGATTCGCTGGCGACGACCAGGCGTGGATCGGCGATCGGGTCGGGCAGGACCTGGGTGGAAAACGCGTCGCCGAGTTGGGCGAAGCGGTTGTCGAAGGTGAGTTGGTCGAGGGACTTCACGGGGCCTGCTCCTGGATTCGATGCCATTGGGGCCGCTGTGCGGCCCTTCGCGGGTAAACCCGCTCCCACAGGGGGCGCGCTTGCTCCGTGGGAGCGGGTTTACCCGCGAACGAGGGCGAAGCCCTCGCCGGCATTCTGGGCGGTTACCCCTTTGACGTCCACTCAGACGGGAGGCGTGCTGTCCGGCTTGCGCTCCATCGGGATCAACTGCTGCTTGCCACCTTTGGTATCCATCAGGAACACCTCCACCTGGCGCACCGAAATCTTGATGTTGTGCGCCTTGAACTCGCGGTTGATATAGCGGTTCAGTTCGTCCAGCGTCGGGTTGCGGTCACCCAGGTCGCGCACGTGCATGCGCAGTTCGTGGTCCAGCGAGCTTTCGCCGAAGTTGAGGAAGTACACCAGCGGCTCCGGATCCTTGAGCACCCGTGGGTTTTCGTGGGCGCCCTTGAGCAGCAGGTCGCGCACCAGGTCCAGATCCGAGCCGTAGTCGATGCCCAGCTTCAGCGTCACCCGGGTGACCGTGTCGGTCAGCGACCAGTTGATCAACTGGCCGGTGATGAAGGTCTTGTTGGGAACGATGATGTCCTTGCGGTCAAAGTCGGTGATGGTGGTGGCGCGGATGCGGATCTTGCTCACCGTGCCGGACAGGTTGCCGATGGTGATGGTGTCGCCGATGCGCACCGGGCGCTCGAACAGGATCATGATGCCGGAGATGAAGTTGGCGAAGATCTCCTGCATGCCGAAGCCCAGGCCCAGCGACAGTGCCGCCACCAGCCATTGCAGCTTGTCCCAGCTGACCCCGAGGGTGGCCAGGGTGCTGACGATGCCGACGCCGGCAATCACATAGGACAGCAACGTAGTTATCGCGTAGGCGCTGCCCTGGGCCAGGTTCAGGCGCGACAGCACCAGCACTTCGAGCAGGCCCGGCAGGTTGCTGGCCAGGGCCACGGCGATACCGGCGATGACCATGGCGCCGAGCAGGTCGCCGAGGCTGATCGGCACCATGCTGGCCGCCGCGCCGGTGCCGCTGCTGTACTCGTAGAGGGTGATGTTGTTGAGGTAGGCGAACACCGTGATCAGGTCCGCCCATACCCAGTACAGCCCGCCGATGAAGCCGCCGAGCAGGGCCAGGCGGATCAGGCGCAGGGACTGCTGGTTGACCTGCTCGATGTCCAGGGTCGGCTCCTCGACCACCACTTCGCCGTCCAGCCCTTCCTTGGCCGCCTGGCGTTTGCTCAGGGCGCGCTGGTAGGCCAGGCGCCGTGCCGCCACCGACAGGCCGCGCACGAACGCGGCCTCGATCACCAGCCAGAACAGCAGCAGGTAGAGGGTGTAGATCAGCCGGTCGGTGAGCTTGAGGGCGGTGTAGTAGTAGCCGAAGCACACCGCCACGAACAGCGCGATGGGCAGAGCGGTGAAGGCCACCCCGACGGCCTTGCGGAACAGCGAGGTGTTCTGGTGCGCCGGGCTGCTCAGCAGCAGGCGGCTGAGCAGCCAGGCCATCAGGGCGTAGCAGGTCAGCACCACGCCGATGCCCAGCACGTCCTCGGCCAGTGCCGACGGCTGGTGTTCAGCCACCGCCACCACGCCGACCAGGGCCAGCACCACGGTGCCGAGTCGGCGCACCCAGCCGCGCAGGAACTCGACCTGCGGCTTGTGCCAGCGGAAGTGGATCTCGGCCACGCCGCCCGGGGCGAGGATGCGGTAGGCGGTATAGAAAACCAGCCAGGCCTGGGCGATCTGCCACAGGGCGGCGCCGAGGTTGGCGTTCTGCCCGCGGGCGTCGAGCTGCAGGGCGTAGCTGCCCAGGGTCAGGGCCAGGGCCACCGGCAGGGCGAGCAGGATGTTGATCAGGATCGCCTGGGGCGTATGCCACTGGCTGTCGCGCTTGAAGTGGCCGATGTCCTGGTGGACCTTGCCCAGGCGCCGGTACAGCGCCTTGCGCCGCCACAGCAGGGCGCCGATCACCAGGATCAGCGGCAGGAACAGCAGCGGCTGTTGCACCAGGCCGTCAGCCAGTTCCTTGATGCCCGCGCCCCAGGGCAGGCTGGCCACCTGAGTGGTCAGGCGCTCGGGTACTTCACGCAGCCATTGCCAGTCCAGCGGCTTGTTGCTGGGGATCCAGAACATCTGCTCTTCCAGGGTGGTGCGCAGGTTCTGGGCGGTGCTCAACAGTTGCTTCTGGTTCAGTTGCAGGGTGATGCATTCGTTGAGCAGCGCCGACAGCTCGCGGTTCAACCGCTCGAGCAGGTCGCTGCGGGTGATCGCCACTTCCAGCAGGGCCTTGCGCAGTTGCGGGGTGACATCTTCCTCGGGCTGGCTGGCCAGCAGCTTGTCCACATAGGTGGACGGGCTGCTCATCTGTTCGCGTTCCTGGTTGATCTCGAACTGGTAGAGGCGGATATCGGCGATCTGGTCGGCCAGGTTGCGGTCAAGCTTCAGGTGCGGCAGGGCCTGCTTCTGCTTGTAGAGGATCTTCGACAGCAGCAGGCTGCCCTTGAGCACGTTGATCTGTTCGTCCAGGGCCTGGTCGGCCTGGGTGAGGCTGTCGAGCTGCTGCTTGGTACGCAGGTTCTGCTGGGTCACCTCGTTGAGGCGGTCGGTGCTGCGCAGCAGGTAGTCGGACAGCTGCAGGTTGGCGGTGCTCTCGGTGGCCAGCAGGTTGCTGCCGCCGGCCTTCTGCGCCTCGATCGACTGGCGGGTGACGGCCTGTTGCGACTGGGCCAGGCGCTTTTCGTTGATCAGCGTCTGCAGGTCCTGGATTTCCTGCTCCAGGCGGGTGGCGCGCTCGATCAGCAGGTCGTGGCGGGCGTTGCCCAGGTCCTGCAGCACGCTGTTGCCGGCCAGTTCCTGGCGGCGCAGCAGGGTCAGGGCGTTGAGCGAGGCCAGTTCGGCGTTGAGCTGGTTGCGCTGGTCGGCGTTGATCGACTTGCCGTTGTCCTTGCCGCTCTTGAGGCTGTTGTTGATCTGCTGCACGCGCATCTGGTTGCTGCTGATCTCGGCCTGGGCGCGTTCAGGGCGGGTCTGCGAGTTGATGATCAGGCTGTTGGCTTCGGACAGCGCCTTCTGCAGGTCGCCCTGCTGGGTGCTGCGTTCGCTGAGCATCTGTTCGAGCTGCGGCACCGTCAGGCTGGCGTAGCGCTGCGCCACTGGCACGGCGTTGCTGGCCTTGAGCTTGATCAGCTCGCGCTGGCTGTCACGGATCTCCTGGGGAGCATTGGCCAACTGCTGCTTGAGGGCTTCGAGCTTCCTCTCGCTGTCGTCGCGGGCGTTGAGCAGCGCCAGGGTCTGTTCCAGCACCTGTTGCACGGCTTTCTGCTCGGTTTCCGGCAGCTTGCGCTCGGCGATCTTGCTCAGGCTGCTCTGGATGCCCGGGGTGGTCGGGATTTCCACCGCGCCGGCGGCGAACGAGAGGGTCAGGCACAGCCCCAGCAGGGCTGCGCGGCAATGGTCACGCAGGGACATAGGCAGAGTTCTTGTGTTACGCGGCAAATCGGAGTTTAGAGGAACAGCCCGGGGCCGGGGCGGGTACCTTCGGGGAATCTGACGCCCACTTTCTGGATCTTGTTCCCGTCCATGACCGCGACGGTCCAGATCGTGCCGTGCCATTCGATCTGGTCGCCTACTACTGGCGCGCCTCCGACCTTCTGTCGGATGAACTGCGCCAGCGGCATATTCGCGTCCAGACCGTCGAGTTTCAGGCCATAAAGTGCGGCCACCGCACCCAGCTCGGCATCGCCTTCGAGGACGAAGTCGCCGAAGAAACGCAGGTCCAGGCCACGTTGCGGCGCCTGGCTGAACAGCTTGCCCAGCGCCGGCAGGTTATGTTCGTGGCCGATCACGCAGAGCATGTCGCCGACTTCCAGCACGGTACTGCCCGACGGGTGCAGCAGTTGCTCGCCGCGGAACAACGCGGCGATGCGCGTGCCCTCGGGCATCTTCAGCTCGCGCAGGGCGGCGCCGATGCACCATTTCTCGGCACCCAGGCGGTAGACGAACAGCTCCCACTCGCTGGTGACGTGCACCTCGAGCGCGGAGCGGGAAATCGGCGCCGGGTCCGGCGGTACCGTGACCTTCAGCAGCTTGGCCATCCACGGCAGGCTGGTGCCCTGCACCAGCAGCGACACCAGCACGATGAAGAAGGCCAGGTTGAAGAACAGCTGGGCCTGGGGCAGGCCCGCCATCAGCGGGAACACCGCGAGGATGATCGGTACCGCGCCACGCAGGCCGACCCAACTGATGAAGCCCTTCTCGCGGCCATGGAAGGCCTTGAACGGCAGCAGGGCAGCCACCACCGACAGCGGGCGGGCCACCATGATCATCCACAGCGCCAGGCCCAGGGCGGGCAGGGCGATGGGCAGCAGGTCGTGGGGGGTGACCAGCAGGCCCAGCACCAGGAACATGCCGATCTGCGCCAGCCAGGCCATGCCGTCGAGCATGTGCAGGATGCCGTGGCGGCTGCGGATCGGCCGGTTGCCCAGCACCAGGCCGCACAGGTACACGGCGAGGAAGCCGCTGCCGTGCAGGGCGTTGGTCAGGGAGAACACCACCAGGCCGCCGGCCACCACCAGGATCGGGTACAAGCCGCCGGCCAGGTTGATGCGGTTGACCAGTTGCAGCATCAGCCAGCCGCCACCCAGGCCCATCAGCCCGCCGATGCCGAACTCGCGCAGCAGGTGGGTCAGCAGGCTCCAGTGCAGGCCGGTCTGGCCGCTGGCGATCATGTCGATCAGGGTGACGGTGAGGAACACCGCCATCGGGTCGTTGCTGCCCGACTCGATCTCCAGGGTGGCGGTGACCCGCTCGTTCAGGCCCTTGCCGCCGAGCAGCGAGAACACTGCCGCGGCATCGGTGGAGCCGACGATGGCGCCGATCAGCAGGCCCTGGATCAGGCTCAGGTCGAACAGCCAGGCGGCGACCATGCCGGTCAGGCCGGTGGTGATCAGCACGCCGACCGTGGCCAGCGACAGGGCCGGCCACAGCGCCACGCGGAAGCTCGCCACCCGGGTGCGCAGGCCGCCGTCGAGCAGGATCACGGCGAGCGCCAGGTTGCCCACCAGGTAGGCGGTCGGGTAGTTGTTGAAGATGATGCCGCCACCATCGACCCCGGCGATCATGCCGACCGCGAGGATGATGACGAGAATGGGGATGCCCAGGCGCGAAGACAGCGAGCTGACCAGGATACTGGCCCCGACCAGCAGGGCGCCGATCAGGAACAGGCTGTTGATGGTGCTCGCATCCAAAGGCGGTACTCCGGGACATCGCGGGGAAAGGGACCTGGAAGCATGAACTAGCAGGTCGCGTGCCAATCGATTCTAACCTGATGAATTGGCAGGCTGTAAAGCGTTTCTGCAGATGTAGAAAAGGCACCTCGAGAGGTGCCTTTTTGGATCAGGGTGGGAGCGTGGGAGCGGGCTTGCCCCGCGATGGTGTCCGTCAGAACAGCGATGTCAGCAGATCTCTCGCTATCGCGGGGCAAGCCCGCTCCCACGGGCCTGATCAGGCCTGCTTCACTTCACGCATCGGCTTGCCCTTCACCGGTGCATCGCCCGCCACGTAGTACTTGGCGGTGCTGCGCGGCAGCGGCTTGCGGCCACGGATCTTGTCCGAGATCTTCTCGGCGATCATGATCGTGGTGGCGTTCAGGTTGCCGGTGATGATCAGCGGCATGATCGATGCGTCGACCACGCGCAGGCCCTGCATGCCATGCACGCGACCTTCGCCGTCGACCACTGCCATGTCGTCGGTGCCCATCTTGCACGAGCAGGACGGGTGGAAGGCGGTTTCGGCGTGCTCGCGGATGAACTTGTCCAGCTCTTCATCCGTTTGCACGTGGGCGCCCGGGCTGATCTCGCGACCACGGAACGCGTCCAGCGCCGGCTGGGCCATGATTTCGCGGGTCAGGCGGATGCCGTCGCGGAATTCCTGCCAGTCTTGGTCGGTGGACATGTAGTTGAACAGGATGCTCGGGTGCTGGCGCGGGTTCTTCGACTTGGCCTGGATGCGACCACGGGCCGGCGAGCGCATGGAGCCCATGTGCGCCTGGAAGCCGTGCTCTTTCACGCCGTTGGAGCCGTTGTAGTTAATCGCGACCGGCAGGAAGTGGTACTGGATGTTCGGCCACTTGAACTCAGGACGGGTGCGGATGAAACCGCCGGCCTCGAACTGGTTGCTGGCGCCGATGCCAGTGCCGTTGAACAGCCACTCGGCACCGATTTTCGGCTGGTTCCACCACAGCAGCGACGGGTACAGCGACACCGGTTGGGTGCAGGCGTACTGCAGGTACAGTTCCAGGTGGTCCTGCAGGTTCTCGCCGACGCCCGGCAGGTCGTGGACCACCGGAATGTCGAGGCTTTCCAGCAGGGCGCGCGGGCCGACGCCGGAACGCTGCAGCAGCTGCGGCGAGGCGATGGCGCCGGAGGAAACGATCACTTCCTTGCGGGCGCGGGCTTCGACGCGCTCTTCGCTGTCACCCACCAGGTAGGTCACGCCAACGGCGCGCTTGTTGTCGAACAGCACGCGATCGCTCAGGGCGTGGGTGACGATGGTCAGGTTCGGGCGCTTCTTGGCCTGGTCCAGGTAGCCACGGGCAGTGCTGGAGCGACGGCCGTTCTTGGTCACCGAACGGTCCATCGGGCCGAAACCTTCCTGCTGGTAGCCGTTGAGGTCTTCGGTGCGCGGGTAACCGGCCTGCACGCCGGCCTCGACCATGGCGTGGAACAGCGGGTTGTTGCCGGCTTTCGGCGTGGCCACGCTGACCGGGCCTTCGCCGCCGTGGTAGTCGTTCGGGCCGATGTCGCGGGTTTCGGCTTTACGGAAGTACGGCAGGCAGTCCAGGTAGGTCCAGTCTTCCAGGCCCGGCAGTTCAGCCCAGCCGTCGAAGTCCATGGCGTTACCACGGATGTAGCACATGCCGTTGATCAGCGACGAGCCGCCCAGGCCCTTGCCGCGACCGCATTCCATGCGGCGGCCGTCCATGTGCGGCTCCGGATCGGTCTCGTAGGCCCAGTTGTAGCGGCGACCCTGCAGCGGGAAGGCCAGGGCGGCCGGCATCTGGGTGCGGAAGTCGAAGCGGTAGTCGGGGCCGCCGGCTTCCAGCAGCAGCACGGTGACGCTGGCGTCTTCGGTCAGGCGGGTGGCCAGGGTGTTACCGGCGGAGCCGGCACCGACGATGATGTAATCGAATTCTTGGGACATGAAAAGTACCCTCGTTGGCGGTGGTCAGGGAGCGGAAACGCCCGTGCGCGAAGGCACGGGCGTGGCTAAACGGGGTTTAGAAAACCGAGTTGTAGCCGCCCAGCTCGACCTGGACCGACTTGATGCGAGTGTATTGAGCCAGCGAGCTGACACCGTTCTCACGGCCGACGCCCGACTGCTTGTAACCGCCAACCGGCATTTCCGCCGGCGACTCGCCCCAGGCGTTGATCCAGCAGATGCCGGCCTCGAGCTTGTGGATGATGCGGTGGGCGCGGCTGATGTCGTTGGTGCAGACGCCGGCGGCCAGGCCGTATTCGGTGTCGTTGGCGCGACGGATGACTTCTTCCTCGGTCTCGTAGCTGAGGATGCTCATTACCGGGCCGAAGATCTCTTCCTTGACGATGGTCATGTCGTCGGTGCAGTCGGTGAACACGGTCGGGGCCACGAATGCGCCCTTGGCGAAGTCGCCGTCCAGCAGACGCTCACCGCCGCACAGCACGCGGGCGCCTTCTTCTTTACCCTTGGCGATGTACGACAGCACGCTTTCCATGTGCTGGAAGCTGACCAGCGGGCCGAAGTTGGTGTTCTCGTCTTCCGGGTTGCCGGCACGGATGCGGGCGACGCGCTCGGCGATCTTGGCTTCGAAGGCGGCTTTCATCGCGGCTGGGATGAACACGCGGGTGCCGTTGGTGCAGACCTGACCCGAGCTGTAGAAGTTGGCCATCATGGCGATGTCGGCGGCCTTGTCCAGGTCGGCGTCGTCGCAGATGATCAGTGGCGACTTGCCGCCCAGTTCCATGGTCACTTCCTTCAGCGAGGAGCTGGAGGCGCTGGCCATGACTTTCTTGCCGGTGGTGGTGCCGCCGGTGAAGGAGACTTTTTCGATGCGCGGGTGCTCGGTCAGCCAGGTGCCGACTTCGCGGCCGCTGCCGGTCAGGACGTTGAACACGCCGTTCGGCAGGCCGGCCTCGGTGAAGATCTCGGCCAGTTTCAGGGTGGTCAGCGAGGTGACTTCCGACGGCTTGAAGATCATCGCGTTGCCGGCGGCCAGGGCCGGGGCGGATTTCCACAGGGCGATCTGGATCGGGTAGTTCCAGGCGCCGATACCGACGGTCACGCCCAGCGGCTCGCGGCGGGTGTAGACGAAGGACGATTCGCGCAGCGGGATCTGCTCGCCTTCGATGGCCGGTACCAGGCCTGCGTAGTACTCCAGCACGTCGGCGCCGGTGACGATGTCGACGTAGCGGGTCTCGGAGTACGACTTGCCGGTGTCCAGGGTTTCCAGCATGGCCAGTTCGTCGTTGCGCTCGCGCAGGATGTCGACGGCGCGGCGCAGGATGCGCGAACGCTGCATGGCGGTCATCGCGGCCCAGACTTTCTGGCCGCGCTCGGCGCTTTCGACGGCCTTCTCGACGTCGGCTTGGGTCGCGCGCTGCACGTGAGCGAGGACTTCGCCGGTGGCCGGGTTGATGGCTTCGAAGGTGGCGTCGCTGCCAGCGTCGACGTAAGCGCCATCAATGTAGAGTTTTTGCGTTCCGAAACGGGCCATAGTGTCCTCGCAAGTGCAGTGTGTGGTTGGCTGCCGCGTCACGCTCCTGCCGGTTGGCTGGTCGCTGCGCGCGGCTGTTCAGAGGCCTGGTCGGTTGTGCCCAGGGACTGCTGTTTAGCCAGTTGTAGATCCATGTATTCGTAAGCAATTCGTATTGCCTGGTCGGTGTCGAATGCATCTCCCGACAGGGCGCCACGCAGCCACAGGCCGTCGATCAGGGCTGCCAGCCCGCGGGCAGCCTTGCGCGCATGGTAGAGCGGCAGGACGCGGCGGAACTGGCAGCACAGGTTGGAATACAGGCGGTGATCGTTGATCCGCTGCAACCTGTGCAAAGACGGCTGGTGCATGCTGGAGGCCCAGAAGGCCAGCCAGGTTTTCATTGCCGGGCCATTCACCTGGCTCGCATCGAAGTTGCCTTCGATGATCACCTTCAGGTGGGCACGCGGGCTGTCGTCCGTGAGTGCCTGACGACGCGCGATCACACCCTCGTTGAGCATGTTCATGATGTAGCGCATCGTCGCTGCGATCAGGCCGTTCTTGTCCTGAAAGTAGTGACTGATGATGCCGTTCGACACACCGGCCAAACGGGCAATCAGCGCAATGCTGGCATCGCCCAGTCCGACCTGATCGACTGCCTGCAATGTGGCTTCGATCAACTGCTGGCGGCGGATGGGTTGCATACCGACCTTGGGCATCTTGCTATCTCCTCAGGCCTGCGGGCAGACGACAAGCGGCTACCTCGGCGAGGCCAGTCTATTTTGTTTTGATTGAACGTTCAATCAATAAAGAATAAGCTCTGCGACAATTTGTGCCATTGACAGTTTTCAGGACGGTCAAGAGGACACGAATCGACACCCCAGGAAATCGTGTAACCCCCGGAATACAAGGCGTTGACGGGCATGAGCGATGCAAAGGACAGATTCTGCCGAGCGGTCATGGACTGCGCGGTCGGCCCTTGGAGCGGGCCAGGTGGTCTGTGGCGAATGCGCGCACCTTCTGCTGAGTGCGTGGCAAGGCGACAGGCGGCCGGTCTGTTTTTTTTGCAGCGTTTCGATTCGGGATCACGGTTTCCAGGTGCCTTTTATAACACCTTGCGCAGTAGGGCTATTGCACCAATTGCGCGGGAAATAACTGTATAGCCTCCACTGCCGCACTGCCCGGAGCATTCGTGCAATGAGTTCTGCCTCCCTGACAACCCCCCCCGCCGAGCGGGTACGGGTCAACCGCGTGGTGTTCTACACCTCGGCGCTGATGATCCTTGTTCTGACTGCCCTGCTGATCGCTGTCCCCGAAGCCGCCGGCCAGGCGCTGGGCGTCGCCCAGAAATGGCTGACCCGTACCTTCGGCTGGTACTACATGCTGGTGATCTGCGGTTACCTGCTGTTCGTCGTCTACCTGGCCTTCTCCGACTACGGCAAGCTCAAGCTTGGCGGCAAGGACGACACCCCCGACTTCAGCTACGGCGCCTGGGCCGGCATGCTGTTTTCCTCGGGCATCGGTATCTCGCTGCTGTACTTCGGCGCCTCCGAGCCGCTGGACCATTACTTCAACCCACCAGAAGGCACTCCTGCCAGCCTCGAGGCCGCACGCCAGGGCCTGCAGCTGACCTTCCTGCACTGGGGCCTGCACGGCTGGGCGATCTACGCCCTGGTCGGTCTTGCCGTGGGTTACTTCGCCTACCGTCACAACCAGCCGCTGGCACTGCGTTCGGCGTTGTACCCGCTGGTCGGTGAGCGTTGGGTCAAGGGCGGCGCGGGCCATGCCGTGGACATCTTCGGCATGTTCGTTACCCTGCTGGGCCTGGTGACCAACCTCGGCATCGGTTCGATGCAGGTGGCCTCGGGCCTGGAATACCTGTTCGGCATGGACCACAGCAAGACCAACCTGCTGGTGGTGATCCTGGTCATGGCGGGCGTTGCCACCGTGGCCGCGGTGTCGGGCGTGGAGAACGGCATCCGCCGCCTGTCCAACCTGAACATCCTGCTGTTCAGCGGCCTGCTGATCTTCGTGCTGCTGGCCGGCAACACCCTGCACCTGCTCAACGGTTTCGTGCAGAACGTCGGTGACTACCTCAACGGTGTCGTGCTGAAGACCTTCGATCTGTATGTCTATGAAGGCGACAACGACAAGTCCGAGCGCTGGCTGGGCCTGTGGACCGTGTTCTACTGGGCCTGGTGGATCTCCTGGGGCCCGTTCGTCGGCATGTTCATTGCCCGTATCTCCAAGGGCCGTACCGTGCGTCAGCTGGTCAGCGGCGTGCTGCTGATCCCGCTGGGCTTCACCCTGGCCTGGCTGTCGATCTTCGGTAACACCGCGCTGGACCTGGTGATCAACCAGGGCGCCGTCGAGCTGGGCAAGACCGCGCTCGAACAGCCGTCGATGTCGATCTACCAGCTGCTGGAATTCTTCCCGGCCGCCAAGATCGTCATCGGTGTGGCGGTGTTCGTCGGCTTCGTGCTGTTCCTGACCCCGGCCGACTCCGGCGCGGTGATGATGGCCAACCTGTCGTGCAAAGGCGGCAAGGTCGACGAAGACGCCCCGCACTGGATGGTGGTGTTCTGGTCGGTGGTCATCACCCTGGTCACCATCGGCCTGCTGTTCGCCGGTAACTTCGAAGCCATGCAGACCATGGTGGTACTGGCCGGCCTGCCGTTCTCGGTGGTCCTGGTGCTGTTCATGTTCGGCCTGATGAAAGCCATGAAGCAGGACGTCGCGGTCGAGAGCGAGCGCGCCGAACTGGCCGCCCGTGGCCGTCGCGGCTTCAGCGAGCGCCTCAGCCAGCTGGAGCTGCAGCCGACCCAGGCCGTGGTCCAGCGCTTCATGGACAAGCAGGTCAGCCCGGCGCTGAAAGAAGCCGCCGAGCAGCTGCGCACCCTGGGCTTCGAAGTCGAGACCCGTGTTGGCCAGTCGCGCAACATGATGGGCCTGCGGGTGATGATGGAAGAGGGCAACCCGTTCGTCTACGAAGCCAGCCTGGACGGTTACATGGCCGCGCCGAGCGAGGCGCCGGTCGAAGGCGAGCCGGAAGTGCGCCAGCGCTTCTACCGTGCCGAGGTGTACCTGCACGATGGCAGCCAGGAATACGACCTGATGGGCTTCACCCGCGAGCAGATCGTGCGTGACGTGCTCGATCAGTTCGAAAGCCACCGCCAGCTGCTGGGGCGTGTGTACAGCTGATCACGGCTGATGTGAACAAGGGGCCCGGCGCGCAAGTGTCGGGCCCCTTGTCGTATCCGGGGGGCAATATGTAGTGCCAGTGGTGTGCGGGTGCGGGGGCATGGTGGTGGCTCATCAATGAACGGGGCCTTTTCCATGACCAATACCTCAACACCGATCTTCGACTTCAAGAACGCCGTCGCCCGGCAATTCGCCAGTCGGCCGACCTTGCGCCAGGTGGTCAGCGAGCAGCTGCTGCACGTGCTGTTCAGGGAGCTGCCATGGCTGGCCTTCGTCGAGCCGGCGCTGGAGTCCGCCGATCCGTTGATCCTGGACAGCCCGGATCCAGACACCCACTACTGGACGACCGCCCCGCTGGTGGAGGTTGTGCTGCAGGCGATGCTCGATGGTACGCCGTTGGACCTGGAGGCCATCGGCGAACGCCATCACAATCTGGGCCTGGCGGGGCCTCACCGCTTCGCCGGCTCGCACGGTGCCTGGGATACACGTCGTCTGACGGGCATCACGCCTGTGCTCAACAGGCTGCTGGCGCGACTGATCGAGCACTTCAGCCAGGCTCAGGTGAGCTATTGGAACGGGCTGGGTACATCCGGCAAGCGCCGCGATAGCTGGTTGCAGCTGCTGTTGAAAATGGCGTTGCTGCGCAACCTGCCCCTGCAGGGGCTGGACGACCAGCAGCAGGCTTGTGTCCGTGGCCTGATTCGGGGAAGTGATGATCAGCCTGCGGTGTTCGTCGTCCAGGCCAGCCTGCGTGCGGACCAGCAGCAATTCAGACGGCTCCAGCCCGGCTTGCTGGTGACGGCCGAGTGGGACGAGCGAGCGGTTGTGCTCTGGTTTGAGCCGTCGGGCCAGGTCAGGGCCTTCGATTCGCTGGACGATTTCGCCCTGGCGCTGCGTGACGAACTTGCGCTGCGCTACCGGTTCACTGCCCTGACCTGGGATCGCCACGAACTCGAGGGCGATGTATTCGCGCAATGGAGCGCCTTGCTGCTCGGGCACATGCTCGAGCGCATCGGGCAACTGCGTCTGCAGGGGCTGACACTGGCGCAAATGGAGGCGCTGTTCGCCGAGCTGAGCGACCCCGCGCAGTGGTTGGTGGCGGGCTACTTCGTCGAAGAAACGGGTGCGCCCGCGATACCGCCAGGCATAGCCGCCACGTCGGCCAGCACCAGCTTCGCCTATCAGTCGGCGTTGCTGGATATGGCGCTGGACCAGATTGACGCAAAGGGCGTGGCGGCGCTGGATGGGATACTCGACCTGCAGGCTTATGCCCGCCAGCAACTGCGCAAACAGATGCTCGAGGACTATCCGGTGGAAGCCAACTATTTCTCCGATGAACTGATCCTGGCGCTTGAGGTCGCAAACGGAGTTGCGGGTGGCGCAGGCGCAGGAACGGCTGGTGGCGAACCGCTGGAGTCGGCGGGCGAGCTGACCCTGACCGAGTTCGCCATCGCCAATCTCAGCTCACTGGGTGATGCCTTCCTCCAAAACATCAGGCATGCCAACGGTCAGCTGATCATGCCCTGGATGACTACCGACTACGTGAAGGCACTGGTGCGCAAGGTCGATATCGGTGGCCGTTATCCCAAGTACGTGGCCGACGCCCTGGATGACCCGGCGGCCCGCCCCGAGCGCACTCGCCGCTTTGCCCGGGAGTGGCGCCAGGCGCTGCGTTTCAGCGCCTTGCAGGCGAAACTCGATCACAAGCTCAGCGAAGCGGGCCTGCAGTGTGTCATCGATCTGTGCAAAGACCTTGGCGACAAGAGCTTGAAGGCAAGCGGCCTGATGCCGCTCACCTTCAAGCGGCAGCCGACTTCCAGCCGGCATGATCGGGTCCAGGGCATGTTCGTACTGTTTTCGACCGAGCCCCGTGTGGTGCTGCTCTACCGCCCGCTGTACGCGGATGAACCGCTACGGCAGTTCTCCAGCCTCGATGCGCTGATGGCGGCCATTCGCGAATCGGGCCCGCTGCAGGCGAGCATCCTGGCCTGGATGGATGAGCATGCTCGGCCGATCTACGACAAGGGTGGGTTTGCAGAGCCCCACGTCGTGCATCTTGGTATTGATCCTTTCCAACTACCCGAAAGGCCCGAGCCGGCCCGGTTGGACGGGGTGCTGTGGCTAGACGATGTGGATGAAAAATTGTACGCGGCAAATCGGGCGCTACTTTTGGACCTGGCCGAGAAGCAGAGCACGTCCACTGCCGAAAGCCGTTGGGCGGTGCTCGGCAAAGGCGCCTGGCTGCTGTTCGATACCGCCACGGTGCTGATGAGTGGGCCGATCGCCACGGTTGCCTGGTTGATCCAGACCCTTGATAGCCTGCGTGGCGATGGCCAGGCGCTGGCGCAAGGTGGCGCGTTCGAGCGCTCCACGGCCGCCGTCGACCTGGTCATCAACCTGGGCATGGCGCTGTTGCATGCGCGACTGCCGAAAGGCCGCCAGGCAGTGCCGCGGCGCTTGCTCCAGGCCGCCGGTTTCGAAGGGCCTCCCACCCAGGACGGTGGCTACGCGGCGGCAAGGGTCGAGCCGGCCCAAGGCAAGGTGGGTATGCCGGGGCCACTGCCGCGTGCCGCCACGGGTTTGCAGCTCGACCTGAGCTGGCGCGGCAACCAGGGGTTCAACTGGCTTGCCCCGGAGCAACGCAAGGCCTTGATGGCCATGCGTGCGAGTGTTCCGCTGG
The DNA here is from genome assembly GCF_024259445.1 of Pseudomonas sp. DVZ6. NCBI lineage: Bacteria > Pseudomonadati > Pseudomonadota > Gammaproteobacteria > Pseudomonadales > Pseudomonadaceae > Pseudomonas > Pseudomonas sp. DVZ6. Next base: position 21,395 of record NZ_JANCLM010000051.1, on the reverse strand, counting down.
CGGGCTTGCAGCCCTCGCTAGCCGGGCTGTACACGGTCGACGGGCGGCACTATGTCTCGATGCTGGGGGAGGTCTTCGCCGTCAGTGTGGAAGGCGATGACATCCGGATTGTCGACGGCGCGCGGCAGCCGGGGCCGTGGCTGGTCTTCGAGCAAGGTGCCTGGCGCATCGATACCCGGCTGCGCCTCGGTGGTGGCATGCCCGGCGGGCGTCTCGAGCGGCAGTTCGCCAGGCTGCGAGTCGCCACCCACAAATTGACCGATCAGGCAAACCGGGAGCTGCAAACGTTCGGCCGCTTTAGCCAGGAAGTCGTCACGGTCCAGGAGCGTCTTCAGCATCTGGAAAGGTTGAGGATTCAGGAAAGGGGCAGGCGACTCGCAGCTGAGGAGCACGAAGATGACACGTTCGACAGGGCCGCCTCCGACCGGATCATGGCGTCTTATGATCAGCGCATCGCCGCGCTCGCTGGCGAACTGGACGCCAAGCGCCTGCAAGCCGTCGCCCAGGCCGAAGCGGTGGTCCGCCTGGATCGCGAGCACTGCGGTGTCCTGCAGAGCATGCTCGAGCCCAAGTACGGCAGCCTCCGCAAGCCGGGCTTCGCACAGACCCTCGGCCTGCATCGGGCCACGCTGACGGCTGCGCTGCTGCGCAACAGCGATTTCATCCTGGGTGAGCTGCAGCACCTTGCGAACTTTCCGCGCATGACCGAGTTGGCGGCGCAGTTCGATGACGGTGTAGGCGCCCATGTGCGCGACGAGTACCGGCATTTTCGCGTGGAGCTGGCGAAGGTCGTCGACCTCCAGGAGCGCATGCTGGTCGCGCAAGGTGGCCTGGATGAGTTGCTGGCCGAGGTCCCCGACGACCTTGACTTCGGTATTGCCGGAACCCGGCGAACGGTCGCCCGGTTGATAGCCGAGCGTACCTTCACCGTTGTCGATCTTCGCTTCCATCACGCCCTGAACCTGGCAGACCTGGCATTGCACCTGGACTCGCAAAATGGCCGGCATCAACTGCTGAGGTACCGCGACGATCTGGCGGGCACCACACTCAGGAGCGCCGCCACGGCCCATGGCGAGTCGCTGATGTCCAACCTGGGCGTGGCCGATCGCATCAGCATTCTCCAGGAAGCGTGGGACGCCTATGCGGCGGCGATCATCAATGCGCTGCACCTGGAGCGCACGGGCGGCGACCTGGTGGAAGTCGACCGGCTTCAGCGCTACCGGACCCATATGCAACTGCTCAAGGATGATGCCGGGCGCCGTCTGGTGGATGCCCTTGCGGAGCAGGACGGCGCGCCAGGGTTGATCAAGCGAGTGCCTTATCCGCGCACCGAGGAGTTGCAGCGGGCCGTGCGCACCCGTGAAGGCCTGCTGGTCATCGGGACTGAAGTGCAGGGGCAGGCGGGGACACTGCTCGAGGTGCGTGACCCGATCAGCAAGGCGGTCCTGCAGGTCTTCGACTTCAAGGACGGTGACTGGGTGGAGCGCGAAGGCGATGGGGCAAAGGCCGGCGCCGAGGAAGAGGGCACGGAGCAAGCCAAGGCTCTGGTGCAGGGGCTGCTGAAGGATAGCGAAGACGTGCTGGCCATCGCCTGGGCCTATGTGAAGGATGACGTCAATGGGCGCATGCTGGAGCGCTTGCTCAACCGCCAGGCCGACCGCTTGCAAGGTACGGCCGCGCTCCTGGCCGGGCAGGGAGCGGCTGAAGCGCTGGTGGACGCCTTGAATGCCGCGGTGAGCGACCTGCAGGCGCAGATGAAGCGCCTGCTGACCGAGCTGTACGACAAGACCCGCTATCCCTCTGCGCACGGGCTGCGTTTTCTCCATGCTCAGGGGTTGATCCAGGTGGACTACGTCAGGCGTGATACCTCGACCACTACCAGCCCGTTCGACGAGTTCAGGGTCACCCGCCTGGAAGCCCCGGGGGAAACCAGGGGGCGCAGCCTCTGGGCGGCGCATTTCCACCTGGCCTCCCAGGCAGCGCCGCTCGAGGCGTTCACCCATGGGCACCTGAAGGTCTGGAGCCAGCGTTTTCTGGGCAGGCAGTACGAGGCCGTCAGCGGTGAGCGGGTGCACAGGGGGCGCCTGACTGCCAGCGATGTGGCAGGGATCATTCCCTTGGCTTGAGGGGGCGGCCCTGCCTGAGCGGCGCAGGCAGGGCCTGAAATCAATGGCCGTGCACCGGCAGCAGTTCGCTGTGGGTCGACGCCACCTGTCCGTCGATGTCGATGGCGCGGCTACAGAGCGTGGCCGGCAGGCGTGAGGCCGGGATGACCTGGGCGGGTGTCAGGGCGCGGCGGTAACCGAAGGCGTTGTCGCAGTCCATCCGGTCCGCGGCGCCGTACTTGACCAGGTAGTGGCTCAGGTAGGGCTGCCTGGTCTGCCAGTTGAGCATGACGTGGCCTTGCTCGTGGCGATCAAGGGTGTAGCGGATTTGCGGAAGACCTGCCGGAATCACCTCGACAGGCAGGCTAAGGGCGTTGGCCAGCAGGGCCGGGTAGGGACGCTGATCCGGCGATTGTACGCCGACCAGACACAGGTAGTAGCGGCCCGGCTCGCTGGCGATCGGGTTGTCGATGCGCCGTTCGCTGGCGGGGATCGTGCCGCTGTAGCCGGCCGCGTCCTCGCACTTGAGTGCATCGCGTACCTGCTTGTAGCGGTAGCGCGGGGTGTCGATGTCGAGGGTCAGGTCCCAGGTGGCGGCGGATGAGCCGTTGCCGAGCCGCCTGAGCAAGCGGGCCCGCCCTTTCTGAGTGATTTGGAAGGCGGGCAGCAGGATGCAGCGTTCGAGGCTCAGATCGGCGTGGCCTTGGTGAAAGCAACCGAGTACACGCTGGACCGGGATGGCGTAATTGTTTTGCGTCGCTCCGACAGGCACGCTGTTGACGACGCTGACCAAGTGTCCGCTGACCTGGTCGATCACCGCGCTGCCTGATGCGCCTTTGCCGCCGGAGGGGCAGTCATTGACCTTGAGCCTGCGCCATACCCAGGGAAACTCGGTCACGCTGGCCTGGTCCCGTTCTGTGCATTGGGCCGCGCGCAGTCCGAGGTCTGGCCTGCCGGCCTCGCCCACCATCACCACCGCGCTGCCTGATGCTGGACTGACGCCAAGCGCCAGCGGCTGGATGCCTGCGGCCATCACCTGAGAGAGGCTGGCGTCCAGTTCCAGCAGCGCCAGGTCGCTGCCTTGCATGCTGCTCCACAGCGTGCGCTTGAGGGCGAATGTCGGGCGAGCATCCGGGGTGTCGGCGAAGTAGTTGAAGGTGATGCTGCCCTGCGCCGGCTGATCGTGGATGATCCGGCCATTGCGAGTCTCCAGGCAGTGGCCGCTGGTCAGCAGGTAAGCGGGGCCTGTCGTGGTGGATGCGGGGCCGCGGCTGTCGATCAGCGTGGCGATGCATTGGCGGCCGCGCTCCATGTTAAGGCGGCCGATGCCGCTCCAATGGGCGTGCTCGCCCTGGGCGTTTTTCAGCAGTGTGGGTGTGTCGCTGGTGGCGGCGAGGGTTTCGGTCGCGGCCCAGAGCATCGTCAGGGCAAGCAGAGAGGTGGCTTTGGTCGACATCGGTTGAGCTCCTGTATGGATTACCGATGCGAGCGTGCCTGCGGGGAAGGGGCGCCAGGTGGTGCTTATGGATATGCGCGGTACGTTGGCTGTGGCGGCATAGGTATCACCAGCGTGGGAGCGGGCTTGGCCCGCGATGCCCTGCCAGCACCGGCCTAGCCGGTGATCGCGGGGCTAGCCCGCTCCCAGGTTGGTCTGGATCGGGCGACGCCTCAGCGATTGCTGTAGCGACCCTGGTGACCATGGGCGGGCATGGCCTGATTGCCGCGTTCGGCGATCATCTGCGGTAGACCGATCAACTCGATGCCCTGGGCCTTGAGTCGGGGGATTTCACGGGCCAGTACCTCAAGCGTCTGCGGGTAGGGGTGGCCGATCAGTACCGCAGAGCCTTGTTTGCGGGCCTGGGCGATACCCAGCTGCAATTGTCCGCTGATCGCCTCCGTGGTACGCACGTCATCGAGGAACACATCCCGTGAGACATGGGCCAAGCCCAATGCCTGGGCCTCTGCCGCCGCCACAGTGGCGGCGCTGGTGCGACTGTCGACGAAGAACAGGTGGCGGCGTTGCAGCTCTTCCATCAGCCAGCGCATCGGTTCGCGCTGGGCGGTCATGCGGCTGCCCATGTGGTTGTTGATACCCGCGACGTAAGGCACCTTGGCCAAGGCAGCGTCCAGGCGTCGGGCCAGCTCCTCGATCGGCGTGCCGGGGTGCCAGGCGTAGGGACCGGTGGCCGGGTCCATGGGCATGTGCAGGATCACCGTGCGTCCGGCCTTGTGGGCCTGGCGGGCGAACTCGGTGGCGTGCGGGGTGTCGGGCATGATCGCCATGGTGACCGGCCCGGGCAGGGCGAGGGTGCGGCTGTCACGCTCGCTGCTCTGTCCCAGGTCGTCGATGATGATGCTCATGTAGGCCTTGCCCGGCGCCGCCTGGGCGGTACCGAGCATGAGGCAGAACAGCGTGAACAGCAGGTAACGCATGGGAAGCGGTCAGTCGCCCTTGGTGATGTTCAGGCCCTTGAGCAGGCTGAGGGCCTGGCTGAGCTGGAAGTCGTTGTCCTGTGGGCGATCCTTGCGCTTGCTGCTGCCGCTTGGGCGGTCGGCACCGCCGTTGCCGTTGCCCAGGTGGCCCTGCAGGTCGGCTTCCTTGAAGTTGTCGTTGTCGGCCTCGGCGGTAAGCTTGGCCGGACGCACCTCGATGTCCGGGACGATGCCCTGGGCCTGGATCGAGCGGCCGTTGGGGGTGAAATACAGTGCGGTGGTGAGCTTCAGCGCACGGTCGTTGGCCAGCGGCAGCACGGTCTGTACCGAGCCCTTGCCGAAGCTGTCGGTGCCCATCAGCACGGCGCGCTTCTGGTCCTGCAGGGCGCCGGCGACGATTTCCGAGGCCGAGGCGCTGCCGCCGTTGATCAGCACCACCAGCGGCACGCCTTCGCTGGCGTCGGCCGGGTCGGCGGAGTAGCGCAGCTCGGAGTTGGCGATGCGGCCCTTGGTGTAGACGATCAGGCCCTTGGTGAGGAAATGGTCGGCCACTTCCACCGCCGACTGCAACACACCGCCGGGGTTGTTGCGCAGGTCCAGGACCACGCCGCGCAGCTTCTTGCCGTTGTCCTTGCGCAGCTTGGCCAGGGCCTTGCCCACCTCGTCGCCGGTCTTGACCTGGAACTGGGTGATGCGGATGTAGCCGTAGTCGTTCTCCAGCAGCTGACTCTTGACGCTCTTGACCTGGATCACCGCGCGGGCAAGCGTCACGTCGAACGGCGTGCCGCCGTCGCGCACCAGGGTCAGGGTGATCTTCTCGCCGATCTTGCCGCGCATCTTGTCCACGGCCTCGGTCATGGTCTGGCCACGGGTCGGCGCGCCGTTGATCTTGACGATCAGGTCTCCGGCCTCGATGCCGGCGCGGGAGGCCGGGGTGTCGTCGATGGGCGAGACCACCTTGACGAAGCCGTCTTCCATGCCCACTTCGATGCCCAGGCCGCCGAACTCGCCGCTGGTGCTTTCCTGCAGCTCCTGGAAATCCTCGGGGCCGAGGTAGGCAGAGTGTGGGTCAAGGTTGCTGAGCATGCCCTTGATGGCGTTCTCCAGCAGGGTCTTGTCGTCCACAGGCTCCACATAGGCGGCCTTGATGCGGTCCATGACCTCGGCAAAGGTGCGCAGCTCTTCAAGCGGCAGCGGCGCCTTGGCGGTCACCTCGGTGGCCGGCACCGCAGCCGGCTTGGCCGCTGGCTTGGCCGGCTCGGCAGCAACGGCCAGGGGCGCGCCGATGACCAGGGCGATGGTCAGGGCCAGCTGGGTGAGGCGAGGCGAGTGCAGCATGTCGAACGAACTCCTGATCCTGTTGGTGCTCCCGTCGGGAGCATCGGCGCCGCCGTTTCGTGGGCGGCGCCGTAAAAGTAGCATTATCCAGTGTCCTGTCTCGGAAATAAGCTGTTCACTTTTGGCGGCGTCTTGGGCGCCCGGCCGGCGTTGCCACTCCTCGCCATAGCCCTGCTATGACTCGTCGCGGCGCCTTGGCCGAACACCCAAGCCACTCGCCAAAAGAGAACGTATTTCCGAGACAGGACACTAGCCTCGGCACCATTGCGCAGGGTCGGTGGGCCGGCCCTGCTGGCGAATCGCGAAGTACAGGCCGGCGTTGTCCTGGCCACCGCTGTCGCCGACGGTGGAGATGGCATCGCCGGCCTTGACGATATCGCCGGCGCTCTTGAGCAGGCTCTGGTTGTGGCCGTACAGGCTCAGGTAGCCATTGCCATGGTCGAGAATGACCAGAAGTCCAGCGCCGCGCAACCAGTCGGCGAACACCACGCGCCCGCCATGCACGGCGCGCACCTGGGTGCCGGCGCTGGCGCCGATCATCACTCCGTCCCATTTGGCCCGGGCGTCGCCGCCGCGGGTATCGCCGAAGCGTGCCAGCAATCGACCATTGACCGGCCATGGAAGTTTGCCCCGGGCCGCAGAAAAAGCGCCGCCGTAGCTGGCGCCATCGCTGGAAACCACCGGGCCGAGGGTGGTGCGGGCCTTTTTCGGCGCCTCCTCGGGCTCCTGGGCACGGGCTGCCGCAGCCAGGGCCTGCTCCTTGCGGCGTTTCTCTTCTTCCTGCCTGGCCAGCAGGGCGCGCTGGCGCGCCTCTTCGGCCTCGCGGGCCTGGCGGGCCAGGGTTTCCTCGATGGTCTTGAGCACCTTGCCCAGGTCGGCCTGGTCCTGCTCGCGGCTCTGCAGCTTCTGGTCGCGCTCTTTCATGTCGCTGTTGAGCTTGGCCAGCACCTGCTGGCGCTTGTCGCGCTCGGCCACGAGCGCCTGGCGGCGACCGTCGAGGTCGGCGCGTTGGGTCAGCAGCTGTTCCTGCTGGCGGGCGATGTCCTGCTCGACGTTGGCCAGCTGGCGCAGGGTCTCGTTGAAGGCGCGCAACTGGTCCATGCGCGCCTTGCTGAGGTAGTCGTAATAGGTGAGGGTGCGGGCGAACTTCTCGGGGTTCTGCTGGTTCAGCAGCAGCTTGAGGTATTCCTCGCGGCCATTGTTCTGGTAGGCCGAACGGGCCTGGATGGCAATCAGGCGTTGCTGTTCAACGCGGGCGCTCTGGAGTTTTTTTTTCTCGTGATCAAGGCGCTCCAGCTCGCCCTCGGTCTTTTTTAGTTCTTGCTGCAATGCCTCCACCTGTTTCTCGAGGCTGCCGATGTCGGTCTCGGTGGACTTGAGGTCTTTCTGCACGCCGGCTTTCTCCTCCTGAAGCTTGCCCAGCATCTTCTTCAGCTCGGCGATGTCCTGGCGGGTGGCGTCCAGCTGTTGCTGGGTCTGTGCGCGCTCGTCGGCGAAAGCCGGGGTGAGCAGGCATGACAGGGCTAGTAAGAAGAGGGCGCGGAGCATGGGGTTTGGCGTACCGGGGATGGAGACTGGCCTAGTATGCCCTTGCGGGCCTGCAAAAAAAACGCCCTGCGGCATGCGCGGCGGGGCGTTGGTCTGGAATTCAGGTATTTCGGGGCTGCTGCGCAGCCCTTTCGCGGCACAAGGCCGCTCCTACAGGTTATGTGCGATCACCTGTAGGAGCGGCCTTGTGCCGCGGAAGGGCCGCAAAGCGGCCCCGTACAAGCATCAAGCATCGACCAGGATCGAGGTGCCGGTCATCTCGACCGGCTTTTCCAGCCCCAGCAGCTTGAGCATGGTCGGCGCTACATCGGCCAGCACGCCGCCTTCGCGGACCTTGACCTGGCGCTTGCCGACATAGATGAACGGCACCGGCTCGCTGGTGTGGGCGGTGTGCGCCTGGCCGGTGCACTCGTCTTCCATCTGCTCGACGTTGCCGTGGTCAGCGGTGATCAGCGCTTCGCCGCCGACCTTGTCCAGGGCTTCGACGATACGGCCGACGCAGATGTCCAGGGCTTCGACGGCCTTGACCGCCGCTTCGAACACGCCGGTATGGCCGACCATGTCGCCGTTGGCATAGTTGACCACGATCACGTCATAACGCTGCTGCTCGATGGCCTCGACGATGCGGTCGGTGACCTCGGGAGCGTTCATTTCCGGCTGCAGGTCGTAGGTGGCGACCTTCGGCGACGGGATCAGGATGCGTTCTTCGCCTTCGAACGGCTCTTCGCGACCACCGGAGAAGAAGAAGGTGACATGGGCGTACTTCTCGGTCTCGGCGATACGCAGCTGGGTCTTGCCGTTCTTCGCCAGGTATTCGCCCAGGACATTGTCCAGACTGGACGGGGCAAACGCGGCAGGCGCCGGAATTTTCGCCGAATACTGGGTCAGGCCGATGTAAGCCGCCAGCTTGGGCAGGCGTGCGCGTGGGAATTCGCTGAAGTCCGCTTCGACGAACGCACGGGACAGCTCGCGGGCACGGTCGGCGCGGAAGTTCATGAAGATGACCGCGTCGCCATCCTCGACCTTGACGGCTTCGCCAATGCGCGTGGCCTTGACGAACTCGTCGTTCTCCTCGCGGGCGTAGGCGGCTTGCAGGCCGGCGAGGGCGCTGTCGGCGGTGAATTCGGCGGTGCTGTCGACGATCAGGTTGTAGGCGGCTTGTACGCGATCCCAGCGGTTGTCGCGGTCCATGGCGTAGTAGCGGCCAATCAGGCTGGCGATGCGGCCCTTGCCCAGGCGGGCGAAGGTGGCGTCGAGCAGTTCGATGGACGACTGGGCGCTGCGCGGCGGGGTGTCGCGGCCGTCGAGGAAGGCGTGCAGGTAGATCTTCTCGGCGCCACGCTGCGCGGCCAGCTCGGCCATGGCGATCAGGTGGTCCTGGTGGCTGTGCACGCCGCCGTCGGAGAGCAGGCCGAGGATGTGCACGGCCTTGCCGGCGCCGACGGCCTTGTCCACCGCGCCGCCGAGCACGGGGTTCTCGAAGAACTCGCCGTCACGGATGGCCTTGGTCACCCGGGTGAAGTCCTGGTACACCACGCGGCCGGCGCCGAGGTTCATGTGACCGACTTCGGAGTTGCCCATCTGCCCGTCGGGCAGCCCCACGTCCATGCCGGAGCCGGAGATCAGGCCATGCGGCTGGGTGGCGCGCAGGCGGTCGTAGACCGGCGTGTTGGCAGCGAAGATGGCGTTGTATTCGGGGCTTTCGCTGTGACCGAAGCCATCCAGGATGATCAGGACCAGGGGTTTAGGCGTACTCGTCATCAATCAAACTCACGGTTGTTCAAAGATGATAAAGACACGCATTTTAGGGCAAATCCGCCAGCGACGGCGAATATTCCTCCCCTTGCCCGACAGGCGCGGTCAGGCATGCAACATGAAGACGCGTTTGCCGCCAGCCCGGTGGGCTTTGGCGGTCATGGGGCGCTGTGTATACTGGCCGCCATTTTCAATCGCCTGGAACACCCCTGATGGTTGCTCACCTGATTCAATTCGCGACAGATCACTACATCCTGGTGGCCATTTTCGTCGTCCTGCTGGTCCTGCTGCTGATCAACGAAGTCCGCCGTGGCGGCCAGAGCCTGAGCAACGGCCAGCTGACCGCGCTGGTCAACGCCGACAAGGCCGTGGTGATCGATATTCGTACCGCCAAGGAATACTCGGCCGGGCATATCGTCGGTGCGCTGAACATTCCCCAGGACAAAGTCGCCGGCCGCATGAGCGAGCTGGAAAAACACAAAGAGAAGACCCTGATCGTCGTCGACGCGATGGGCCAGCAGTCCGGCACCCTGTGCCGCGAACTGCTCAAGGCTGGTTACACCGCCGCCAAGCTCAGCGGTGGCGTTTCCAGCTGGAAAGCCGATAACCTGCCCCTGGTGAAGTGATATGAAGCCCGTCATCGTCTATTCCAGCGACTACTGCCCCTACTGCATGCGCGCCAAGTACCTGCTCGAGAGCAAGGGCGTGGCGTTCGAGGAGATCAAGGTCGACGGCAAGCCTCAGGTTCGCGCCGAAATGAGCCAGAAGGCCGGCCGTACCTCGGTGCCGCAGATCTGGATCGGCAGCACGCACGTCGGTGGATGCGATGACCTCTATGCCCTGGAGCGCGCGGGCAAGCTCGACGCGCTGCTGGCGGCCTGATTCGCACTGCATTCAAGAACATTAGGAAAAGGATCTGCCATGACCGAGCAACAGACCAACGGCGCCACTGACGCCACCGCTCCACAATTCTCCCTGCAGCGCATCTACGTGCGCGATCTGTCATTCGAGGCCCCGAAAAGCCCGCAGATCTTCCGCCAGCAGTGGGAGCCGAGCGTCTCGCTGGACCTGAACACCCGTCAGAAAGCCCTGGAAGGCGACTTCCACGAAGTCGTGCTGACCCTGTCGGTGACCGTCAAGAATGGTGACGAAGTGGCCTTCATCGCCGAAGTGCAGCAGGCTGGCATCTTCCTGATCGCTAATCTGGACGCGTCCTCGATGAGCCACACCCTCGGCGCGTTCTGCCCGAACATCCTGTTCCCGTACGCCCGCGAGACCCTGGACAGCCTGGTGACCCGTGGCTCGTTCCCGGCGCTGATGCTGTCGCCGGTCAACTTCGACGCCCTGTACGCGCAAGAGATGCAGCGCATGCAGGAAGCCGGTGAAGTGCCGACCGTGCAGTGATTGCTGCGGGTAAAGAAAAGGCGACCTTCGTGGTCGCCTTTTTCATGGTGTGTCGCCTGCCCCGGCCCTTTCGCGGGTAAACCCGCTCCCACAGGATTTATGCTGCTCTCAGCAATCACACAGTACCTGTGCTCCCACAGGATTTATGCTGCTCTCAGCAATCACACAGTACCTGTGCTCCCACAGGATTTACGCTGCTCTCAGCAATCACGCAGTACCTGTGCTCCCACAGGATTTATGCTGCTCTCAGCAATCACACAGTACCTGTGCTCCCAAAGGATTTGTGCTGTTCTCAGCAACCACACAATATCTGTGCACCCACAGGTAATGTGCTGCTCTTGGCAACCCCGCAATACCTGTGGGAGCGGGCTTGCCCGCGAAAGGGCCGGTACAGGCAGCGCATCAGCTACCGGCAAACCCCTGCTGCCGCCACGCCTCGTACACTGTCACCGCCACGGTATTGGACAGGTTCAGGCTCCGGCACCCCGGCCGCATCGGCAGGCGCAGGCGCTGCTCGGGGGCCAGGCTGTCCAGCACCTCGGCCGGCAGGCCACGGCTTTCAGGCCCGAACAGGAAGGCGTCGCCAGGCTGGTACTCGACCTCGTGAAACGGGTGCGAGCCCTTGGTGGTGAAGGCGAACAGCCTTGGCTGATTCAGGCTTTCCAGGCAGTCGGCCAGGCTTTGGTGACGCTTGAGCGTGGCATACTCGTGGTAGTCCAGCCCTGCCCGGCGCAGGCGCTTGTCGTCCAGTTCGAAGCCGATCGGCTCGATCAGGTGCAGGTCGCAGCCGCTGTTGGCGCACAGGCGGATGATGTTGCCGGTATTCGGCGGAATTTCTGGTTGAAAAAGGATGACGTGAAACATGCACGGCTCCAAGCATGAAGATGACGGGCATTCTACCCCCGAACCCGACCCGCGTTCGAAGGCCTTCCCGCGGGTGATCCTGTCGCTGGCCCTTGTCGGGCTGATGGTCGGCATGATGATCGGGCGTTTGACCACCCCGGAAGAACGGGTGCTCGAGCAGGTGCAGGTGGTGCAGGATGGCCTGGACCTGTGGTTCAACGAAGAGCCCAGGCTGCATGGCGAGAACGTCCAGGGCACCGTGGCCATCGTGTTCGAGGCCCAGGGCAAGACCCAGCGTGGTCAGCTGACGCTGCAGGACAAACCGGTGGGCTGGCGCCTGCAGAAGAGCGAGGAAGGGCTGGTACTGACCGTGGTGGCCGCCCGCCCCCTGCGTGGCGAGTGGAACGCGACGGAGGAGGCGGGGCGCTGGCGGGTGCAGGTGAGGCTGCACGAATAAAAGAGGGGATTTCCCGGCCTGCCTGTACCGAGGTCCCCAAAACTGGAGGTGCTGAGTACTTAGCAGGGAGCGTGCCAGGTCTGGTATAGGCCCAAGAATGCGGTGTTCCGGCCATTCTTTGAGGACTTTTGAAGGCAAATTTGCCTTTTGCTGGTGCGCGCAGCACAGCAACGGTGCAAATGGCTCTATCTAGGATGTGGGGTGGTGAAGTAGGCGCGGTGGCACCTGCTGAACCTGATAATTTTGCCAGTATCGGACACTGCCAGTCTCGGTTAGCTTTCGGCTCATGACTTATGGTCTTGCGGGAGTGACTGTTCATGAGCGTGTATTTGCCGATGCTCGATCACCAGCGATCGCCGTTCGGGAGTAGCAATTTCTCCAGGGTGTATACGCCTTACGGTGCTTTTACAGGTACAGGGGGGCCGACCCTTGGTTTCTGCGGGCAGCGTAAAGAATCGCTGATCGATTTGTATCCATTAGGTAATGGCCATCGCTATTATTCTCCATGCCTGAGGCGCTTCATTTCGTCTGACCAATTGAGCCCGTTTGGTAAGGGCGGGATTAATGCCTATGTTTATTGTGGTGACGACCCAGTAAATAGGCATGATCCTGATGGGCGGAATTATGGGCAGGTAGCGGAAACCGCAGCGAAACTGTTCCTTGCCTCTTTCGCATCTCTAGAGAGTCTTAAAACTTTTGTAGATAGGGTCGACAGCACGATGTTCCCTGCCCCAGGTCAGGTCAATAAGCCCAGTAAGCTTATAACGGCTTTAGAAGGTGCCACGGCTATTTTCGCTGCGCATGCGGCTGTCAAGGAGGTTAGTAGTCTGGTGGGTGGCGAGATGCCGCAAGAATTTGACCAAATTGCTGCAACGGCGACTCTTACTTTATGGTTTGCTAAGAAGTTTGCAGAGGATCGTGAAGGTTTTAGGCGGCCAGACTTAAAGGTGGAGTGGAAGTCCTTCATGAATAATTTCTACGACCCAGAGTTGGCTAAGAGGGTTCTAACAAACTTGGGGCTTTTGAAGCAGCAGGCACCCACTGAGGATGCGCATAAACTTAGAGGGCAGAGTTTGGATGACCTTGCGTAGTTTTGCTTTTTTACAAATTAATCATAATATGAGAAAGGTTTCAGTTGGAATAACTATGTGAGCCTCATGAGGCCATGGTCGGCCTCATGGGTCATATTTTTTGACTGTCTCAGTGCTCGTCCCCTTCGTCCTCATCCCCCCCATCCACCTTCATCCCCAATTCCTTGATCTTGCGCGTCAAGGTATTACGCCCCCACCCCAGCAACAAGGCCGCATCACGACGCCGCCCGGCCGTATGCTTGAGCGCGGTCTCGATCATGATCCGCTCGAAACTGGGTACGGCGCTGTCGAGCAGGCTCGACTGGCCGCGGGCCAGGGCCTGGTCAGCCCACTGGCGCAGGGCCTGTTCCCAGTTGGTCACCGGCGCGGCGTCCTGGGGCAGGTTGAGCAACTCCGGCGGCAGGTCGCCGACCAGCACTTCGCGACTGGAAGCCATCACGGTGATCCAGCGGCAGGTGTTCTCCAGCTGGCGCACGTTGCCCGGCCACGGCAGGTTGCGGATGAACTCCTCGGTCTCCGGCTTGAGCAGCTTGGGTTCCACCGCCAGCTCCTGGGCAGCGCGGCCGAGGAAGTGGCGGGCCAGGGCCGGGATGTCCTCGCGCCGATCCGCCAGGCGCGGGATATGGATGCGGATCACGTTGAGGCGGTGGAACAGGTCTTCACGGAACTTGCCGGCCTGCACCAGCGACTCGAGGTTCTGGTGGGTGGCGGCGATGATGCGTACATCCACCTTCACCGGCACATGGCCACCGACCCGGTAGAACTCGCCGTCGGCCAGCACCCGCAGCAGGCGGGTCTGGGTGTCGGCGGGCATGTCGCCGATCTCGTCGAGGAACAGCGTGCCGCCGTCGGCCTGCTCGAAACGGCCGCGACGCAGGTTGGCGGCGCCGGTGAAGGCGCCTTTCTCATGGCCGAACAGCTCGGATTCCATCAGGTCCTTGGGGATCGCCGCCATGTTCAGGGCGATGAACGGCGACGCCGCACGCGGGCTGTGGCGGTGCAAGGCGTGGGCCACCAGCTCTTTACCCGTGCCGGACTCACCGTTGATCAGCACGGTGATATTGGAGTGGCTGAGGCGACCGATGGCGCGGAATACCTCCTGCATCGCCGGCGCCTCGCCGATGATCTCGGGCGTGCGGGCCAGCGCCTGGGGCACTTCCAGGGCTTGCTGCTCCTGGGCATGCTGGTTGGCGCGCTTGACCAGCGACACCGCCTCGTCGACATCGAACGGCTTGGGCAGGTACTCGAAGGCGCCGCCCTGGTACGAGGCCACGGCGCTGTCCAGGTCGGAGTGAGCGGTCATGATGATCACCGGCAACCCCGGGTGCTGCTCGCGGATCTGGGCCAGCAGGTCGAGGCCGCTGGCGCCCGGCATGCGGATGTCCGAGATGATCACGTCCGGCTGCTGGCGGGCCAGGCGGCCCATGACGCCGTCGGCGCTGTCGAAGCTCTGGGTGGTCATGCCTTCCTGCTGCAGGGCCTTTTCCAGGACCCAGCGGATGGAACGATCATCATCGACGATCCAGACGGTTTCACTTCGGCTCATGGGGCGGTGGCTCCTTGTTCCAGGGGCAGGTAGATCGAGAAGGTGGTGTGGCCGGGGTGGCTCTCGCACTCGATCAGGCCCTGGTGCTGGCTGATGATGTTCTGGGTGATGGCCAGGCCCAGCCCGGTACCGTCCGGACGGCCGCTGACCATGGGATAGAAGAGGGTGTCCTGCAGTTCCGCTGGGATGCCGGGGCCGTTGTCGACGATCTCGATCCTGGCGACCAGGCGGTGGCGCACATGGCCGATGGTGAACTGGCGCACGGCGCGGCTGCGCAGGGTGATGCGGCCCAGGCGCAGTTCGTTCTGCCCGCCGATGGCCTGCATGGCGTTGCGCACGATGTTGAGCACGGCCTGGATCATCTGCTCGCGGTCGATCAGCACGTCCGGCAAGCTCGGGTCGTAGTCGCGCACCAAGGTGATGCAGCCCTGGCTCTCGGCCTCGACCAGGCTGCACACGCGCTCGAGCACTTCGTGGATGTTGGTCATGGCCAGCGACGGCAGCTTGTTCGAGCCGAGCATGCGGTCGACCAGGTTACGCAGGCGGTCGGCTTCCTCGATGATCACGTTGGTGTAGTCGCGCAGGCTTTCTTCCGGCAGTTCGCGGGCCAGCAACTGGGCCGCGCCGCGGATGCCGCCGAGAGGGTTCTTGATCTCGTGGGCCAGGCCGCGCACCAGCATCTTGGTGGTCTCCTGCTTGCTCAGCTGGGCCTCTTCCTTGGTGATGCGCAGCAGGCGGTCGCGCGGATGCACCTCCAGCAACAGCAGGGTCTGGCCCAGATGCAGGATGGGGGTCACGGCATAGTCGACGGTGATGGTCTGGCCGGTCAGCGAGGTCAGCTGCGCTTCACGCTTGGTGAACGGGTGCGCCTGCTCCACCGCCTGGCGCAGCGAATTGAGCGCCTCGGTCGATTCGGTGAACAGCTCGCTGATGAACTGCCCGTGGCTGCGCTGGCCGCTGACGGCCAGCAGCATCTCTGCCGCCGGGTTCATGTACTCCAGGCGCAGTTCGGCATTGAGCAGCAGCGTGGCCGTGGTCAGGTTGTCCAGAAGCAGACGGTGCTGTGCATCGCTGATGGTCATGGGGCGTCGTTGACCTCTTTTGGCACATGGGCTGGCGCGGGTGGTGCGCTTGGTACCGTGAAAATGCAAGAAACAAACCAAGGCTCCGAAAAGAAGCGAGAAACCCGGATAAACACCTGTTATTGCGCAAATTCGGAACAGAAAGTCCAGGTTAAACGTTTCACTTGAACCATATTGGGGGGCATCACGGGGCATGCCCGAAAATAGTGCACCAATATAGAGCATAGCCCGGAGGGTGAGGTTTTGATTTTGGCTGGGAGCCAATGGCCTCCGCGCGGGTGAACCCGCTCCCACAGAGGGCGTGCGGTTTGCCCGCGAGGGATTCGATCCGGAAATGAAAACGGCCTCCCGAGGGAGGCCGTCCTGATGTCATCGACGCGGGGCGCCGATCAGATCAGCAGCTGTAGTACAGCTCGTATTCCAGCGGGTGTACGAAGGTGCGGACCTTGATCTCTTCTTCGCTCTTCAGTTCGATGAAGGCATCGATGAAGTCGTCGGAGAACACGCCGCCCTTGGTCAGGAACGCACGGCCCTTGTCCAGCTCTTCCAGGGCTTCCTTCAGGCTGCCGCACACCTGCGGGATGTCCTTGGCCTCTTCAGGCGGCAGGTCGTACAGGTTCTTGTCGGCGGCATCGCCTGGGTGGATCTTGTTCTGGATGCCGTCCAGGCCGGCCATCAGCAAGGCCGCGAAGGCCAGGTACGGGTTGGCCGATGGGTCCGGGAAGCGTGCTTCGATACGGCGGGCTTTCGGGCTGCCGACGTAAGGAATACGGATCGAGGCGGAACGGTTGCGCGCCGAGTAGGCCAGCATCACCGGGGCTTCGAAACCTGGGACCAGACGCTTGTAGGAGTTGGTCGACGGGTTGGTGAAGCCGTTCAGGGCCTTGCCGTGCTTGATGATGCCGCCGATGAAGTACAGGGCGGTATCGGACAGGCCGGCATAGCCTTCGCCGGAGAAGGTGTTCTTGCCGTCTTTCCAGATCGACATGTGCACGTGCATGCCCGAGCCGTTGTCGCCGTACAGAGGCTTGGGCATGAAGGTGGCGGTACGGCCGTAAGCGTCGGCAACGTTGTGCACGACGTACTTCAGGGCCTGTACTTCGTCAGCTTTCTTCACCAGGGTGTTGAACTTGACGCCGATTTCGTTCTGGCCGGCAGTCGCCACTTCGTGGTGGTGGACTTCGACGGTCTGGCCCATTTCTTCCAGGGCGTTGCACATGGCAGTGCGGATTTCGTGGTCGTGGTCGAACGGCGGAACCGGGAAGTAGCCGCCTTTCACGCCCGGACGGTGGCCTTTGTTGCCGCCTTCGACGTCAGCGCCGGTCATCCACGAGCCTTGCTCGGAGAAGATCTTGAACATCGAGCCAGAGATGTCCGACTGGAACTTCACTTCGTCGAAGATGAAGAACTCAGGCTCCGGGCCTGCGAACACGGTGTCACCGATGCCGGTGCTCTTCAGGTACTCTTCGGCGCGCTTGGCGATGCCGCGCGGGTCGCGATCGTAGCCCTGCATGCTCGACGGATCGACGATATCGCAGGTGATGATCAGGGTCGGCTCTTCGGTGAACGGGTCCAGCACGGCGGTGTCGTCGACCGGCATCAGGATCATGTCGGAGGCTTCGATGCCTTTCCAGCCAGCGATGGAGGAACCGTCGAACATCTTGCCGACTTCGAAGAAGTCTTCGTCCAGGCCATCGCGCGCCGGCATGGTCACGTGATGCTGAACGCCCTTGGTGTCCGTGAAACGCAGATCAATCCACTTGACGTCATGATCTTTGATGAGTTGAACCGACTTCGACATGTTGTCCTCCGGATGGTCTAGGGCGCAGTTGGCCGCTGCCCTGGAAAAAGGGTGTCGCTGGGCGCGGATAGTCGGCCAAGCGTACCTGCCTCACAAGGGAGCAAATTGCATGCCAGTGCCCAAAAATGGCGATGGCGGGATGAAAGGGGGCGTTGACGGGCATTTGCGAGGTTGTGGGATGGAAAGAATGCACCCTTAAAAGGCACTTTTTGAATGTTAAGCACTATTTTGGTGCGCGCCTGAGGCCTTGTGCTG
The DNA here is from genome assembly GCF_024259445.1 of Pseudomonas sp. DVZ6. NCBI lineage: Bacteria > Pseudomonadati > Pseudomonadota > Gammaproteobacteria > Pseudomonadales > Pseudomonadaceae > Pseudomonas > Pseudomonas sp. DVZ6. Next base: position 3,737 of record NZ_JANCLM010000051.1, on the reverse strand, counting down.
CTTTCGGGGGCCCTTTCGCGGGCAAGCCCGCTCCCACAGGATCTTCACTGGCTTCAATGATTGTGCGATCCCTGTGGGAGCGGGTTTACCCGCGAAAGGGCCGGTACAGGTGCTGCACAAGCCCCCTGCTGCATTCATCGCAAAGCTTCTGATCAAAAGTTGCTCAAACCTTGAGCGATTTCCGCTATAATTCGCGCCCCCTATTTTCGGCAGGCCCTGCGCGCGCTGTTAAACCAATGAAACTTATCGTCAAAGTCTTCCCAGAGATCACCATCAAGAGCCGGCCGGTGCGCAAGCGCTTCATCCGCCAGCTCGCCAAGAACATCCGCAACGTGCTCAAGGATCTGGATCCCGAGCTCGCGGTTGATGGTGTCTGGGACAACCTCGAGGTGGTGACCCGCGTCGAGGACGAGAAGATCCAGCGCGAGATGATCGAGCGCCTGTCCTGCACCCCGGGTATCACCCACTTCCTGCAGGTCGAGGAATACCCGCTGGGCGACTTCGACGACATCGTCGCCAAGTGCAAGCACCACTTCGGCCACCTGCTGGCCGGCAAGTACTTCGCCGTGCGCTGCAAACGCGGTGGTCACCACGACTTCACCTCGATGGACGTCGACCGCTACGTCGGCAGCCAGCTGCGCCAGCAGTGCGGCGCCGCCGGCATCGAGCTGAAGAAGCCGGAGGTGCTGGTGCGCATCGAGATCCGCGACCAGCGCCTGTACGTGATCCACAACCAGCACAACGGCATCGGTGGTTATCCGCTGGGTGCCCTGGAGCAGACCCTGGTGCTGATGTCCGGTGGCTTCGACTCCACCGTGGCGGCCTATCAGATGATGCGCCGCGGCCTGATGACCCACTTCTGCTTCTTCAACCTCGGTGGCCGCGCCCACGAACTGGGTGTGATGGAAGTGGCCCATTTCCTGTGGAAGAAGTACGGCAGCAGCCAGCGCGTGCTGTTCATCAGCGTACCGTTCGAGGAAGTGGTCGGCGAAATCCTCAACAAGGTCGACAACAGCTACATGGGCGTCACGCTCAAGCGCATGATGCTGCGCGCGGCTGCGCGCATGGCCGACCGCCTGCAGATCGACGCCCTGGTGACCGGCGAGGCGATTTCCCAAGTGTCCAGCCAGACATTGCCGAACCTGTCGATCATCGACTCGGCCACTGACAAGCTGGTGCTGCGCCCGCTGCTGGCCAGCCACAAGCAGGACATCATCGACCAGGCTACCGAGATCGGCACCGCCGATTTCGCCAAGCACATGCCCGAGTACTGCGGCGTGATCTCGGTGAACCCGACCACCCATGCCAAGCGTCACCGCATGGAGCACGAAGAGAAGCAATTCGAGATGGAAGTGCTGGAGCGTGCCCTGGAGCGCGCCAGGTTCATTTCCATCGACCACGTGATCGATGAACTGGGCAAGGACATCGAAGTCGAGGAAGTGGCCGAGGCGCTGCCAGGCCAGATCGTCATCGACATTCGTCACCCTGATGCCCAGGAAGACGAACCCCTGGCGCTGGAAGGTATCGAAGTCCAAGCCATGCCGTTCTATGCGATCAACAGCAAGTTCAAGCATCTGGATCCCACGCGCCAGTACTTGCTGTATTGCGACAAGGGTGTGATGAGCCGTCTGCACGCACACCACCTGCTCAGTGAGGGACATGCCAATGTGCGTGTTTATCGTCCGACATAAGACGCCAGGGCTGTATGGCGGCAGCATCCGCCATCGCCCTCCCGACCGCCGGGCCCGCTGAGCCTTAAACAGTACATATTGGCCGCCTACACTGGCGGCAACCGAATCCTCTGATCGAGATACAGTTGTGATCGAAAATCTGCGTAACATCGCCATCATCGCCCACGTTGACCATGGTAAAACCACCCTGGTCGACAAACTCCTGCGCCAGTCCGGCACCCTGGAGCGTAACGAGCTCAACGACGAGCGCGTCATGGACTCCAACGACCAGGAAAAAGAGCGCGGCATTACCATTCTGGCGAAAAACACCGCCATCAACTGGAACGGCTACCACATCAACATCGTCGACACCCCCGGCCACGCCGACTTCGGTGGCGAGGTTGAGCGTGTAATGTCGATGGTCGACTCCGTGCTGCTGCTGGTCGACGCGCAAGACGGCCCGATGCCGCAAACCCGCTTCGTGACCAAGAAGGCCTTCGAAGCCGGCCTGAAGCCGATCGTCGTGATCAACAAGGTCGACCGTCCGGGCGCGCGTCCTGACTGGGTTCTGGACCAGATCTTCGACCTGTTCGACAACCTCGGCGCCACCGACGAACAGCTGGACTTCAAAGTCGTCTACGCCTCGGCCCTGAACGGCATCGCCGGCCTGGACCACACCGCCATGGGCGAAGACATGACCGCCCTGTACCAGTCGATCGTCGACAACGTACCGGCGCCGGATGTTGACCGTGAAGGCTCGTTCCAGATGCAGATCTCCGCACTGGACTACAACAGCTTCCTCGGCGTTATCGGTGTTGGCCGTATCGCCCGCGGTCGCGTCAAGCCGAACACCCCGGTTGTCGCCATCGACACCAACGGCAAGAAGCGTAACGGCCGTATCCTGAAACTGATGGGTCACCACGGTCTGCACCGTGTGGACGTCGAAGAAGCCCAGGCTGGCGACATCGTCTGCATCAGCGGTTTCGACGAGCTGTTCATCTCCGACACCCTGTGCGCCCCGGATGCGGTAGAAGCGATGAAGCCGCTGACCGTTGACGAGCCAACTGTTTCGATGACCTTCCAGGTCAACGACTCGCCGTTCTGCGGTAAAGAAGGCAAGTTCGTCACCAGCCGTAACATCAAGGACCGTCTGGACAAGGAGCTGCTGTACAACGTTGCCCTGCGCGTTCAGGAAACCGATTCCCCTGACAAGTTCAAGGTATCGGGCCGTGGCGAGCTGCACCTGTCGGTACTGATCGAAACCATGCGCCGTGAAGGCTTCGAGATGGCCGTAGGCCGTCCTGAAGTGATCATCCGCGAAGTCGACGGCGTCAAGCAGGAGCCGTTCGAGAACGTCACCATCGACATCCCTGAGGAATCCCAGGGCAAGGTCATGGAAGAGATGGGCCTGCGTAAAGGCGACCTGACCAACATGGTTCCGGATGGCAAGGGCCGTGTGCGCCTGGAATACAACATTCCAGCCCGTGGTCTGATCGGTTTCCGTAACCAGTTCCTGACCCTGACCAACGGTGCAGGCATCCTGACCTCGATCTTCGATCGCTACGACACCATGAAGTCGGGCCAGATGTCCGGCCGCCTGAACGGTGTCCTGGTTTCGGTCGAGACCGGCAAGGCCCTGACCTACTCGCTGGAAACCCTGCAGGCTCGCGGCAAGCTGTTCGTTGAGCACGGCCAGGAGATCTACAACGGTCAGATCATCGGCCTGAACAGCCGTGACAACGACCTGGGCGTGAACCCGACCAAAGGCAAGAAGCTCGACAACATGCGTGCTTCGGGCAAGGATGAAGTCATCGCCCTGGTTCCGCCGGTTCGCCACACCCTCGAGCAGGCCCTGGAATTCATCCAGGACGACGAGCTGTGCGAAGTCACGCCGAAGTCGATCCGTCTGCGCAAGAAGATCCTCGACGAAGGCGAGCGTACCCGCGCTGCCAAGAAAGCCAAGAACTGAGTCATTAGTTCAGGCTGAATGAAAACGCCCCCGGTCGAAAGGCCGGGGGCGTTTTTGTTTGTTTGCCTTCAGAATTCAGGGGCCGCTTTGCGGCCCTT
>NZ_JANCLM010000050.1:0-38890 GCF_024259445.1 Pseudomonas sp. DVZ6 | reverse complement strand
CATGGATGCCCGTCAAGCGCTGCGCCCCAGGATGGGGCGTTCAGCGCGGTCCTCCCGGGAGCAAACAATGGCGTGAGGGAATCCCGCCACGAGCGGGACGGATGAACGGAGCGGAACGGTTTTGCCTACTTTTCCCTAGAGAAAAGTAGGTCGCCGTAAAGGCGAAAAGGTGACTAAATGTCGACATCACCTACGAATGCGCATACAAAAACCAAAACAATCACCAAGGAATCAGAACCCGAACCCCTCAAACCCAAACCCGCGAACTAGCCACCCCCACCACCAAAACCCCAATCAACAAATTAACCCCCACCAACCGCCGAATCCGCCCCAGCACCCCAGCCCCCGAAGCCCAATCCCCAGCCTCCACCGCCGTCCGCAGTTCAGGCAACAACAAAGACTGAACCCGCATGAACAACGCAAACATGACAATCCCCCCGCCAATCATCACCTGCACGTAACGAGGCGCGGTCTCGAACCCGGCAAACCGCAGGTGAATCATCCCGACCCCGCTGACAGCCAACACCGCCACCGCCAGCCAGACCCATCTGAAGAACCGCTGGAAAACCTCCACCCACAACCGCAGCCGCGCGGGCCCCTCCAGCGCGGCAACCGTTGCCGGCCGCAGCACCAGCCAGGCGAAGAACATCCCCCCGACCCAGACGAGGGCAGCCAGGACATGCAAGGTGTAGGGCAGGGCAAAGGCAAGCATCCGGATCTCCATGCGGCACAAAGGGCAATAGCGGGGTATGATAGCCGGCCCATGCGAAACACTGAAAATATATCCAGCCCTCCGGGCGCCTGCAGACCATGATCAGCAACGAACTCAAAGCCACCATCCAGGGCGCCTACTCGCGTTTCCTCGAAGCCAAAAGCCTCAAGCCACGCTACGGTCAGCGCCTGATGATCGCCGAAGTGGCCAAGGTGCTCGGCGACATCGCCTGCGACGACGACGGCCGCCGTGCCGGTGAGCCCGCCGTGGTGGCCGTCGAGGCCGGCACCGGTACCGGCAAGACCGTCGCCTACAGCCTGGCCGCGATCCCCGCCGCCAAGGCCGCCGGCAAGCGCCTGGTGATCGCCACCGCGACCGTGGCCCTGCAGGAGCAGATCGTCTTCAAGGACCTGCCCGACCTGATGCGCAACAGCGGGCTGAACTTCAGCTTCGCCCTGGCCAAGGGGCGCGGGCGCTACCTGTGCCTGTCCAAGCTCGACGTCCTGTTGCAGGAAGGCCATGCCCAGTCGGCCACCGCCCAGCTGTTCGAGGAGGAAGGCTTTCGCATCGAGGTCGACGAGCGCAGCCAGAAGCTGTTCAACAGCATGATCGAGAAGCTCGCCGGCAACCGCTGGGACGGTGACCGCGACAGCTGGTCGGAGGCTGTCGAAGACCAGGACTGGGCTCGCCTGACCACCGACCATGGCCAGTGTACCGGCCGACATTGCCCGAACTTCCAGCAGTGCGTGTTCTACAAGGCCCGTGAAGGCATGGGCAAGGTCGACGTGATCGTCACCAACCACGACATGGTCCTGGCCGACCTGGCCCTGGGCGGTGGCGCCGTGCTGCCCGATCCGCGCGACACCATGTACGTGTTCGATGAAGGCCACCACCTGCCCGACAAGGCCATCGGCCACTTCGCCCATTATTCGCGCCTGCGCTCCACCGCCGACTGGCTGGAGCAGACCGCCAAGAACCTGACCAAGCTGCTGGCCCAGCATCCGTTGCCGGGCGACCTTGGCAAGTACATCGAGCAGGTTCCGGAGCTGGCGCGTGAGGTCCGCACCCAGCAGCAGTTCATGTTCACCCTCTGTGAGCAGGTGGCGGATTTCCGCGCCGGCGAGGACATGGAAGGCCGCGACCGCCCGCGCTACCGTTTCGAAGGTGGCGTGGTGCCGGAGCAGATCCGCGAAGTCGGCATCGAGCTCAAGAAAGGCTTCGCCCGCCTCAACGACTTGTTCACCCGCCTGGCCGACCTGCTCAAGGAAGGCATGGACGGCGAGAACAACATCGGGATTGCCAGCCACCAGGCCGAGGAGTGGTACCCGCTGTTCGGCAGCCTGGTGACCCGCGCCCAGGGTAACTGGGAACTGTGGACCGCCTTCACCGCCGAAGACCCGGAAGACAATCCGCCCATGGCCCGCTGGCTGACCTTGGCCGAAAGCGGCGCGCTGTTCGACATCGAGGTCAATGCAAGCCCCATCCTGGCCGCCGAGATGCTGCGCAAGAGCCTGTGGAACGTCGCTTATGGCGCCCTGGTGACTTCGGCGACGCTCACTGCCCTGGGCAAATTCGACCGTTTCCGCATGCGTTCGGGCCTGCCCCGCGACGCGGTGCAGTGCGTGGTGCCCAGTCCGTTCGTGCATGGCGACGCCGGCCTGCTGCGGGTGCCGGACCTGGGCGCCGACCCGCGGGACGCAACGGCCCATACAGCGGCGATCATCCGCGAGCTGCCGGGCATCGTCGAGGACGCGCGTGGCGCACTGGTGCTGTTCTCCTCGCGCAAGCAGATGCAGGACGTGTTCGATGGCCTGGACCGCGACTGGCGCAAGCTGGTGCTGATCCAGGGCAACCTGTCCAAGCAGGAGACCCTGAACAAGCACAAGGCGCGGGTCGACGACGGCCAGCACAGCGTGCTGTTCGGCCTGGCCAGTTTCGCCGAGGGTGTCGACCTGCCGGGTGCCTACTGCGAGCACGTGGTGATCGCCAAGATCCCCTTCGCCGTGCCGGATGATCCGGTCGAGGCCGCGTTGGCCGAGTGGATCGAGGCCCGTGGCGGCAACCCGTTCATGGAAATCGCCGTACCCGACGCCTCGCTGCGCCTGATCCAGGCCTGCGGACGGCTGCTGCGCACCGAGCAGGACCGAGGCGTCATCACCTTGCTCGACCGCCGTCTGGTCACGCAGCGCTACGGCAAGGCTATCCTCAATGCGCTGCCACCGTTCCGACGGGAAATCGGCTGAGCGTCGGAGCAAGACGCACATCCCGTTGTCCATTACTCGATTGTGAGCCCATGACGGGCTCCGAAGGAGAGTCACCGCCCTATGATCCGCCGCACCCTGCCTGTCGTGTTCTCCCTGTTGTTCAGTGCGCCCTTGCTGGCCGGGCAACAGACGCTGTTCAGTTTCGTGCGCCCGGCCTCGGTGGTGAATGTCGTCACCCAGGACGCCAGCCTGCCGCAGTACAACGCGGAACAGACAGCCGAAGGCGAAGTGTTGCGGCGGGTGGTGTTCAACCCGGTGGCGCAGCCGACCCTGCGCCTCGCACCGCAAGGCGGAGCGTGGGACTGGAGCACCGGCCAGGCACTGACCCTGCGCCTGCAGAGCGGGATGGACTGGGCGCTGACCGTCGATGTGACGGTGCAAAGCAGCGACGGGCGCACCCTCACCAGCCGCATCGATCTGCCGGCCGGGCCCGCACAGACCGTGATGATTCCGCTCAAGGCCAGTTCACCATTGAGCCGGGGCATGCGCGCCGGGCCTCCGATGCCCTGGACTTTCGAAGGACAGCGCCTGCTGCTCACCAGCAGCGAAGGTGCGGTGGACCTGGCACAGGTTACTTCGGTCAGCCTGAGCATTCCCGGCCCCAAGGTGGCCCAGAGCCTGCTGATCGAGAAGGTCGGCCTGCAGGATGACGACCAGGCGTTCAAGGCTGCCTACAGCGAATTGATCGATGCCTATGGGCAATCGACCCGTGGCCGCTGGCCGGAGAAGATCGTCGGTGATGAGCAGCTCAAGGCCGCCGACAACCGCGAACAGGCATTGCTCAAAGCCTGGTTGGCCGAGCGCGAAAAACTCAAGCTGGACACCTATGGCGGTCTGCTCGCGGGGCCGGCCTTCGAAGCCAAGGGCTTCTTCCGCACCGAGAAACGCGACGGGCGTTGGTACCTGGTGACGCCGGACGGGCATCCGTTCTATTCGCTCGGCGTCAATGCCGTTGCCGCCGATGGTGGGCGCACCTATGTTGCCGGTCGCGAAGGCATGTTCAAGGGTTTGCCGGGCGAAGGCGATGCGTTGACTGCCTTCTACGGCGAAGGCAACAACGACGACGGCAATGCCTCGTCCCAAGGCCGGGAATTCAAGCAAGGGCGCTGGTTCGATTTCTATGCGGCCAACCTGCAGCGCACGTACGGCAAGCCTTGCCCGCAGGATGGCACGGCCTGCCCGGCGCCGGCCCTGGACGAACTGCGCTGGCAGGCCCACACCCTGGATCGCCTGCAGGCCTGGGGCTTCAACACACTCGGCAACTGGAGCGACCCGGCGCTCGCTCAAGCCAGGCGCCTGCCGTTCACGTTGCCTTTGTCGATTGTCGGTGACTACGCCAGCATCAGCACCGGCATGGACTGGTGGGGTCGCATGCCCGACCCGTTCGACCCGCGCTTCGCCATGGCCACTGAGCGCGCCGTGGCCATCGCCGCCCGGGATCACCGCGACGACCCCTGGCTGATCGGTTACTTCGCCGACAACGAACTGGCCTGGGCCGCCCCCGGCGACGACCCCAAGGCACGCTACGGCCTGGCCTATGGCACCTTGCGCCTGACCACCGATGTGCCGGCCAAGCGTGCCTTCCTCAAGCAGTTGCGCGACAAATACCGCAACCAGCAAGGGTTGTCGAAGGCCTGGGGGATCGAGCTGACCGCCTGGGAGTTGATGGAAGACCCAGGGTTCGAGGCGCCATTGCCCAATCCGGAGCACCCGGAAATCGAGCGCGACTACCAGTATTTCCAGCAGGTGTTTGCCGAAACCTATTTCAAGACCATTTCCGATGCCCTGAAATGGCATGCGCCCAACCATCTGCTGCTGGGCGGGCGCTATGCGGTCAGCACGCCCGAGGCGGTGAAGGCCTGCGCCAGGTTCTGCGATGTGCTGAGCTTCAACTTCTATACCTTGAAGCCAGATAACGGCTATGACTTCGCCCGTTTGGCCGAGCTGGACAAGCCGGTGCTGGTCTCGGAGTTCCAGTTCGGCTCCCGCGATCGCGGTCCGTTCTGGCCCGGCCCGCTTGAAGTGGCCCGCGAGGAGGATCGGGGCCCGGCCTATGCCAACTTCCTCAAGGCCGCCATGGCCCAACCGATGATCGTCGGCGCGCACTGGTTCCAGTATCTCGACCAACCGGCCAGCGGCAGGCTGCTGGATGGCGAAAACGGCCACCTGGGCCTGGTAGCCATTACCGACGTGAGCTACCCGGGCTTCGTCGAAACCGTGCGCCGGAGCAACCTGCAGATCCTCACGCAGCTACGCACCGAACTGGACAAGCCCGCCCCCAAAAAATGAGCGCTGTCCCTGGGAGCGCTTTCGTGGGAGCGGGCTTGCCCCGCGATAGCGTTCCATCAGGGAACAAGGACGCCCCTGACAACCACCCAGCCATATCCAGTTTGCAAATCGCCCAACTACTGAAACAATGCACCCCTTTGCAAGCCAGGTCGTACAGAGAGGTAGTCGGGTGCAGATCCAGGGTCACTATGAGCTGAAGTTCGAGGCGGTGTGCGATGCCTTCGCCGCGTTGTTCGAGGATCCCCAGGAACGTGGTGCCGCATTGTGCATCCAGGTTGGCGGCGAGACCGTGGTCGACCTGTGGGCCGGCAGCGCCGACAAGGACGGCCGCGAGGCCTGGCACAGCGATACCATCGCCAACCTGTTCTCCTGCACCAAGACCTTCACCGCCGTCACCGCCCTGCAACTGGTGGGCGAGGGCAAGCTGGCCCTCGATGCGCCGGTGGCACGCTACTGGCCGGAGTTCGCCCAGGCCGGCAAGGAGCAGGTCACCCTGCGCCAGCTGCTCAGCCATCGCGCCGGCCTGCCGGCCATCCGTGAGCTGCTGCCAGCCGAGGCGCTGTACGACTGGCAGACCATGGTCGATGCCCTGGCCGCCGAAGCGCCCTGGTGGACGCCCGGCAGCGAACACGGTTATGCGGCGATCACCTATGGCTGGCTGATCGGTGAGCTGATCCGCCGCGCCGACGGTCGCGGCCCCGGCGACTCGATCGTGGCCCGAACCGCCCGGCCATTGGGGCTGGATTTCCATGTTGGCCTGGCGGACGACGAATTCCACCGCGTGGCGCATATCGCCCGCGGCAAGGGTAACCCCGGCGATGCCGCGGCCCAGCGCCTGCTGCAGGTCACCCTGCGCGAACCCGAGGCCCTGTCCACCCGGGCCTTCACCAACCCGCCGGCGATCCTCACCAGCACCAACAAGCCCGAATGGCGGCGCATGCAGCAGCCGGCGGCCAATGGCCACGGCAACGCCCGCAGCCTGGCGGGCTTCTATGCCGGCCTGCTCGACGGCAGCCTGCTGGAGTCCGAACTGCTTGACGAACTCACCCGCGAGCACAGCCTCGGCCAGGACCGCACCCTGTTGACCCAGACCCGCTTCGGCCTGGGCTGCATGCTCGACCAGCCGGAGCTGGCCAACGCCACCTTCGGCCTTGGCGCACGGGCGTTCGGCCATCCCGGTGCGGGCGGCTCGGTCGGTTTTGCCGATCCCGAACACGACGTGGCCTTTGGCTTCGTCACCAATACCCTGGGCCCCTACGTGCTGATGGACCCGCGCGCCCAACGCCTGGTGCGGGTCCTTGGCAGTTGCCTTTGATCGGGTAACGCGGGTATTGCCCGGACCCTTTGACTATCCTCAATGCCAACGCCTGACGCGTATGGGCAAAATTTCTTTCTATTTCATGGTGTATCGCTGATGTCTTCACATAAAACCTTAGCACTCGCCCTGTGCCTGGCCATGACCGGCTGCGCCAGCCATTCCCAGGACGCCGCCAAGGACAGTGGCTTGAACTGGTGGCCCTTCGGCTCCGACAAGGTCGCCGACAAGGAAGTGAAGGAGGCCGTCGTCGAAAACGTCGCCAAGGCTGATGCCAAGTCCGAAAGCGCCAGCCGCTGGTGGTGGCCGTTCGGTAGCGATGAGAAAAAGGACAAGGTCGCGACGGTGCCGAAGATCGACCAGAAGGCCACCCAGGCCTGGCTCGACCAGTACGAGCCGAAGGTCCGCGAGGCGATCAAGGGCAGCAAGTTTGAACTCGAACGCCGTGAAGATGTGCTGGCGGTAACCATTCCGGTGGACAGCTCCTACAACCCGGACCGTCCGAACATGCTGCTGCCGGTCACCCTCGGCCCGATCACCCAGGTGGCCAAGGCCATCGAGACCGACACCAAGACCGCCGTGCTGGTGCTTGGCCACGCCGACAGCAGCGGCGCCACCGCCGCCAACCAGAAGCTCAGCCTCGAGCGCGCTGCTTCGGTGTCGGCGATCTTCCGTCTCAGCGGCCTGCAGCGTGACCGCCTGATGCTCAAGGGCATGGGCTCGGTGATGCCGCGCGCCGCCAACGACAGCGCAGAGGGCCGCGCCCTGAACCGCCGCGTCGAGCTGCTGCTGACCCCGCAGAACACCATGATCGCGCTGCTGGCCAAGTACCAGCAGGCCGCCCCGGCGCCAGCCCCGGCGGCAATGGTCGCCACCCAGGACGCCAAGGCCCCGGCGGCCAAGCCAGCCGCCAAGGCCGCTGCCAAGCCAGCCGCGAAAAAGCCGGCCGCCAAGGCCAAGGCGCCTGCCAAGGCCAGCACCGCCGCGAAGAAGAAAGCCGCTCCGGCCAAGCCCGCCGCGAAGAAGGCCGCCACCGACAAGAAAGTCGCCGCCAACAGCCCTGCGAAGACCAACTGATCGTCAAGGAAACGCAGTCATGACCCAATCCCTGGCCGATATGCGCCGCGACTACACCCGTGATGGCCTGGCTGAAGCCCAGGCCCCGGGGGAGCCGTTCGCGCTGTTCCACCACTGGTTCGCCGATGCGCTGAAGACCGAGCAGCTGCCGGTGGAAGCCAACGCCATGACCCTGGCGACCGTCGACGCCGATGGCCGTCCGCATTGCCGGGTGCTGTTGCTCAAGGCCCTCGATGCCCGAGGGTTCACGTTCTTCACCAACTATGAAAGCGCCAAGGGCCAGCACATCGCGGCGAACCCGTTCGCGGCCATGACTTTCTTCTGGCCGGCGCTGGAGCGTCAGGTGCGGATCGAAGGGCGGGTGGAAAAGGTCACGGCCAAGGAGTCGGATGACTACTACCAGGTACGTCCTTTAGGCAGCCGCCTGGGCGCCTGGGCGTCGCCGCAGAGCCGGGTGATTGCCGACCGCGAGGAACTGGAAGGGCTGGTCAAGGCCACCGAGGCGCGCTTTTCCGACACCCAACCGCATTGCCCGGAACACTGGGGCGGCTACCGCCTGGTGCCGGAGCGTGTCGAGTTCTGGCAGGGGCGTGCCAGTCGTCTGCACGACCGGCTGAACTTCCGGTTGGTCGATGGCCAGTGGCTGCGCGAGCGTTTGGCGCCCTGACATCTGGGGCCGCTGCGCGGCCCATCGCGGCACAAGGCCGCTCCTACAGGGATCGCGTAACCCCTGTAGGAGCGGCCTTGTGCCGCGATGGGCTGCAAAGCAGCCCCAGCATTACCGATACCCCGCCGCCTCCCGCTCCAGCCACGCCGCCAACTCCTTGCGCCGCACCTTCTCCACCCGTGCCCGCTCCAGCAGCTTGAGCATGAAATCCCGCTTCGCCGGATCCTCCCCGGCCAGTGACAGCGCCAGGTCTCGGTCCATCCAGCGACGCATGCGCACATACAGCCACCCGTGAAAATACAGGCCGGCGATCGTCACCACGACGACGATGAAGTAATCCATGGCTATCCTTGGTCGAACGTAAAAGCCCGCCACACAGTCGGCGCAGGCTGTACCTGGGCTGAATGAAAACAATTTTATAACGTTTGCGCCGTGACACTTGTCAAGGCGCGGAGTCTAATGGACACCTGTCTTATGGAGATTGACCCATGCGTAAATCCGCTTTGCTGCTGGCCAGCTTCACCACCGTGTCGCTGCTGCTGGGCGGCTGCCAGTCGTCGCTGACCGGCGACAGCTACTCCCGTGATGAGGCCCGCCGCGTGCAGACCGTGCGCATGGGTACCATCGAATCCCTGCGTCCGGTGAAGATCGAAGGCACCAAGACCCCGATCGGTGGTGGTGCTGGCGCCATCGTCGGTGGCGTCGCCGGCAGCGCCATCGGTGGCGGCCGTGGCAGCGTCGTGGCTGCGGTGATCGGTGCCGTGGCCGGTGGTCTGGCCGGCTCTGCCGCCGAAGAAGGCCTGACCCGCACCCAGGGGGTCGAGATCACCGTGCGTGAAGACGATGGCAGCATGCGCGCCTATGTGCAGCAAGTGCAGCAGAACGAGGTTTTCCGCGTGGGCGAACGTGTGCGCATCATGACCGTCGATGGCACCAGCCGCGTCACTCACTGATTCCGGCTCATATAAAGAAACCCCGAACGGGCCAGGCCTGTTCGGGGTTTTCTTTTACCTGTAGCCGCGATGCGATTACAGGCCGAGCATGTCCCGCGCCACCGCCTCGGCGATACGGATGCCATCCACGCCGGCGGAGAGAATGCCGCCAGCGTAGCCCGCACCTTCGCCGGCCGGGAACAGGCCCTTGAGGTTGAGGCTCTGCAAGCTGGCATCACGGGTGATGCGCAGCGGCGACGAGGTGCGGGTCTCGATGCCGGTCAGCACCGCGTCGTGCAGGTTGTAGCCCTTGATCTGGCGGTCGAAGGCCGGCAGCGCCTCACGGATTGCCTCGATGGCGAAGTCCGGCAGGCTCGGGGCCAGGTCGCCCAGGGTCACGCCCGGCTTGTAGGACGGCTCGACGCTGCCCAGTGCGGTGGACGGACGGCCGGCGACAAAGTCACCCACCAGCTGCGCCGGTGCCTGGTAGTTGCTGCCGCCCATCACGTAGGCATGGGCCTCCAGGCGCTCCTGCAGCTCGATGCCGGCCAGCGGGCCGCCCGGGTAGTCGCGCTCGGGGTCGATACCGACGACGATGCCGGAGTTGGCGTTGCGCTCATTGCGTGAGTATTGGCTCATGCCGTTGGTGACCACGCGCCCCGGTTCGCTGGTGGCGGCGACCACGGTGCCGCCCGGGCACATGCAGAAGCTGTAGACCGAACGGCCGTTCTTGGCGTGGTGCACCAGCTTGTAGTCGGCGGCGCCGAGTTTCGGGTGGCCGGCGTACTTGCCCAGGCGCGCCTTGTCGATCAGCGACTGCGGGTGTTCGATACGGAAACCGACCGAGAACGGCTTGGCCTCCATGAACACGCCCTTGGCGTGGAGCATGCGGAAGGTGTCGCGGGCGCTGTGGCCCAGGGCAAGGACCACATGGCGCGAGTGCAGCTGTTCGCCGCTTTGCAGTACCACGCCTGTGAGCTGCTCGCCGTCCACCAGCAGGTCGGTGACCTTCTGCTCGAAGCGCACCTCACCGCCCAGGGTGATGATTTCCTCGCGCATCTTCTCGACCATGCTGGTCAGGCGGAAGGTGCCGATGTGCGGCTTGTTGATGTAGAGGATTTCGTCCGGGGCACCGGCCTTGACGAACTCTTCCAGCACTTTGCGACCGTGGTGGTTCGGGTCCTTGATCTGGCTGTACAGCTTGCCGTCGGAGAAGGTACCGGCGCCGCCTTCGCCGAACTGCACATTGGACTCGGGATTGAGCACGCTCTTGCGCCACAGGCCCCAGGTGTCCTTGGTGCGCTGGCGCACTTCCTTGCCGCGCTCGAGCACGATCGGCTTGAAGCCCATCTGCGCCAGCAGCAGCCCGGCGAAGATACCGCAGGGGCCGAAGCCGACCACGATCGGGCGCGCAGGCAGGTCGGCGGGGGCCTGGCCGACGAACTTGTAGCTGACGTCCGGGGCCACGCCGATCTTGCCGTCGCCTTCGAAGCGGCGCAGCAGTTCGTCTTCGTTGCTGGTTTCAAGGTCGATGGTGTAGATGAACAGCAGCTCGCTGTTCTTCTTGCGCGCATCGTAGCTGCGCTTGAACAGGGTGAAGCCGAGCAGTTGCTCATCGCTGATGCCCAGGCGCTGGACGATGGCGGCGCGCAATTCGTCGTCGGAGTGGTCCAGGGGCAGCTTCAGTTCGGTGATTCGTAGCATGGCAGGGTCCAGTATCCCGGCCATGGGCGGCCGGCGGCTTTACACAAACCGCCAAGTATAAGCTGTTAGCCGCCCCGACAGGCAGGATAAAAGCGCCTGGTGATCAGAGGTCGCGGGCGCCGCCGTAGTAGGCGCAGCCCTGCAGGGTCTTGCCGTCGATGCGCAGTTCGGCCTTGAGGTGGCGGATGGCCCCGGTGGCGCCGTCGACGCAGCGTTGCGGCGCGACCCACAGCTCGACGCGCTGGCCATTGGCCTCGCTGGATAGGCTCAGGCCGCCGCCGGGCATTGCCTCTTCCAGGTAAGGCAGCGCCAGCGGATCCTGGCCGATGCGGTTGAGCACCATGCCCTTGCCGCTGGCCTTGATGTCCCAGTCCGGTTCGTGGCCGCCGGCACGCAGGGTCAGTTGCCTGAAGTTCGGGTCTTCGCAGCCGGAATATTCGGAGGTTTCGAGGCGGTACAGGCGGGTCACGTCAAGCTGGCCGTCGCTGCCGGCCTGCTTGCTGCCGGTCATGCGCGCGCGGACGTCGGCAAACAGCTTGTCACCGGCGTCGTCGGCCAGGTTGGCGGCTTCCTGCAGGATGCCGGTGGCGGCGGCGTCGTTGACGATGAAGCGGCGGCTTTCGCTGCAGGGCTTGAACAGCAGATGACCGCCGGCCGCGCTCAGTTCGCCTTGCATGCGGGTGGTGCCCAGGTTCGGGTCTACCGGTTTTTCGGCCAGCATCTGGCAGCCGGTGAACAGCGGCAGCAAGGCGGTGAGCAGCAGGGAAGGGGTGAGGCGCATGGGGCGGGCTCCGGGAGACTTTGCAGAATAACGGGCCACGGTACCGAGGCTGGGCGCTGATCACAAGTGGACCGTGTGTCGGCCCTTTCGCGGGTAAACCCGCTCCCACAGGTTCACCACCACCCTTGTATGCAGTGATGTACCTGTGGGAGCGGGCTTGCCCGCGAAGAGGCCGGCATAGGCGATATATTCCTGGCAGGCAGAAAAAAGGGCCTTGCGAAGGCCCTTTGATCATTCAACCCCCCAGATATGCGTCGCGCACCTTCGGATCGGTCAGCAACGCTTCACCGGTACCCTGCATCACCACCTTGCCGTTCTCCAGCACATATGCCCGGTCGGCGACCTTCAGCGCTTGGTTGGCATTCTGCTCCACCAGGAACACGGTCACGCCATCGCGGCGCAGCTGTTCGATGATGTCGAAGATCTGCTGGATGATGATCGGCGCCAGGCCCAGGGACGGCTCGTCGAGCAGCAGCAGCTTGGGTTTGCTCATCAGCGCCCGGCCGATGGCCAGCATCTGCTGCTCGCCGCCGGACATGGTGCCGCCGCGCTGGATGTAGCGCTCCTTAAGGCGCGGGAACAACTGCAGGACCTTGTCCAGCTGCTCCTGGTAGTCGCCCTTGTTGGTGAAGAAACCGCCCATGGCCAGGTTCTCCTCGACGGTCAGGCGCGAGAACACGCGGCGGCCTTCCGGCACCACCGCGATGCTCTTGCGCATGATGTGCGAGGACGGCTGGCCGACCAGTTCCTCGCCCAGGTACTTGATGCTGCCGCTGCTCGCCTGGGGCGAGCCGCAGAGGGTCATCAGCAGGGTCGACTTGCCGGCGCCGTTGGCACCGATCAGGGTGACAATCTCGCCCTGGTTGATCTCCACGTTGACGCTGTGCAGCGCCTGGATCTTGCCGTAGAAGGTGGAAACGTTCTCGAACTTCAGCATTTACGCCTCCCCCAGGTAGGCCTTGATCACATCAGGGTTGCCGCGGATCTCTTCCGGCGTGCCATCGGCCAGGGGCGTGCCCTGGTTGATCACCACGATGTGGTCGGAAATGCTCATCACCAGCTTCATGTCGTGCTCGATCAGCAGCACGGTCACGTTGTGGGATTCGCGCAGGTAGGCGATGAGGGCCTTGAGGTCCTCGGTCTCCTTGGGGTTCAGGCCCGCGGCCGGTTCGTCGAGCATGATGATCCGCGGTTGGGTCATCATGCAGCGGGCGATTTCCAGGCGCCGTTGCTGGCCGTAGGCGAGGGTGCCGGCGGTACGGTTGGCGAACTCGGTCAGGTTGACCTTCTCCAGCCAGTACTGCGCGCGCTCCATGGCCTCCTTCTCGCTGCGGCGGAAGCCCGGGGTCTTGAACAGGCCGGCGAAGAAGTTGGTGTTCAGGTGACGGTGCTGGGCGATCAGCAGGTTTTCCAGCGCGGTCATTTCCTTGAACAGGCGCACGTTCTGGAAGGTCCGCACCACGCCCTTGCGGGCAATCTGATGGCCGGCCAGGCCCTGGATGGGCTGGCCGTCGAGCAGGATGGTGCCGCCGCTGGGCTTGTAGAAGCCGGTGAGGCAGTTGAACACGGTGGTCTTGCCGGCGCCGTTCGGGCCGATCAATGCCACCACCTGTTTTTCCTTGACGGTCAGGCCCACGCCGTTGACCGCCAACAAGCCGCCGAAGCGCATGCTCAGGCCGCTGACTTGCAGAATTTCGCGGCTCATCGCGGCAGCTCCATGTGCGGACGTTGCATGGGCAGCAGGCCCTGCGGACGCCAGATCATCATCAACACCATCAGCGCACCGAACATCAGCATCCGGTATTCGCTGAACTCACGCATCATCTCCGGCAGCAGGATCATCACGATGGCCGCGAGAATCACGCCCAGCTGCGAACCCATGCCACCCAGCACGACGATGGCGAGGATGATCGCCGACTCGATGAAGGTGAACGACTCCGGTGTCACCAGCCCCTGGCGGGCGGCGAAGAAGCTGCCGGCGAAACCGGCGAAGCAGGCACCCAGGGTGAACGCCGAGAGCTTGATCACGGTGGGGTTCAGGCCCAGCGCACGGCAGGCGATCTCGTCTTCACGCAGCGCTTCCCAGGCGCGCCCGATCGGCATGCGCAGCAGGCGGTTGATGACGAACAGCGCCAGCAGTGCCAGCAGCAGGGCCACCAGGTAGAGGAAGATGACCTTGTTGATCGAGTTGTATTCCAGCCCGAAGAACTCATGGAAGGTCTGCATCCCCTCGGCGGCGCGGCGCTCGAAGGTCAGGCCGAAGAACTCAGGCTTGGGGATGTTGCTGATGCCGTTGGGGCCGCCGGTCCAGTCGGTGAGGTTGCGCAGGAACAGGCGGATGATCTCGCCGAAGCCCAGGGTCACGATCGCCAGGTAGTCACCGCGCAGGCGCAGCACCGGGAAACCGAGCAGGAAGCCGAAGGTGGCGGCCATCAGGCCGGCGATCGGCAGGCATACCCAGAAGCTCCAGCCCAGGTAGTGCGAGAGCATCGCGTAGCTGTAGGCGCCGACGGCGTAGAAACCGACGTAACCCAGGTCGAGCAGGCCCGCAAGCCCTACCACGATGTTCAGGCCAAGGCCCAGCAGCACGTAGATCAGGATCAGCGTGGCGATGTCGACCGCGCCGCGCGAGCCGAAGAACGGCCAGATCAGCGCCGCCACGATCAGCCCCATGATGACCCAGCGCTGGGTCTTCGGCAGGGTGAGGAAGTTGGTCACCGAAGGTGGAACCAGCTTGCGCTCCGAGCGGCGGCCCATCACCGCGCTCCACTGCTTGTCGAACAATACGCGCAGGAACATCAGCACCGAGCAAGCGGCGATGATGCTGATGGTGAACGAGCCCTGGCTGTGCACGATCAGGCTGATGCCGTCGATGCTGAGTTTCAGGCCCAGCACCGGGAAGGCCACGGCCCAGACCAGCAAGGCGCTGAAGAACGCCTGTTTGAGATTTCTGTTCATACTTTTTCAACCTCCGGGCGGCCCAGGATGCCGGTCGGCCGGAACAGCAGGACAAGAACCAAAAGACCGAATGCCACCACGTCCTTGTACTGGTCGCCGAAGATGTCGGCGCCGAACGCTTCGGCCACGCCCAGCACCAGCCCGCCGAGCATGGCGCCCGGGATGCTGCCGATGCCGCCCAGTACCGCCGCGGTGAAGGCCTTCAGGCCCACCAGGAAACCGGCGTTGGGGTTGATCACCCCGTACTGCATGCTCAGCAGCACGGCCGCCACCGCCGCCAGCGCGGCGCCGATGACGAAGGTCAGGGCGATGATGTTGTTGGTGTTGATGCCCAGCAGGTTGGCCATCTTGATGTCCTCGGCGCAGGCGCGGCAGGCGCGGCCCAGGCGGGAACGGGAGATGAACAGGGTCAGGCAGGTCATGGCGACGAGGGTCACCACGAACACCAGGATCTGCATGTACGAGACCAGTACTTCCTCAGCGCCCCCCGGGCCGAACGAGAAGCTGCCGGGGATCAGGTTGGGGATGGACTTGTCTTTTGAGTCCTGCGACAGCAGGACAGTGTTCTGCAGGAAGATCGACATGCCGATGGCGGAGATCAGCGGGATCAGCCGGTTGCTGTTGCGCAGCGGCCGGTAGGCGACCCGTTCGATGCTGTAGCCGTAGGCGCTGGTGACGAAGATCGTGGCGACGAAGGCCACGGTCATCAGGATCGGCAACGAGTGGATGCCCATCATGGCCAGCCCGGCGAGGGCGATGAAGGCCACGTAGGAACCGATCATGTACACCTCGCCGTGGGCGAAGTTGATCATGCCGATGATGCCGTACACCATCGTGTAACCGATGGCGATCAGCGCGTAGGTACTGCCGATGGTCAATCCGTTAACCAGTTGTTGTAGGAAATGGTAGATCTCAGGCATTACAGCGCTCCTAAAAACCTGATTTGCATTTCTCTGGCGGGGGATGACCCCGGCCCATGTTCTCGTGGTCTACGCCACGTGATCTTGTGCGGGCACAACCAGGAAACCGCGGGTGACGGTTTTAAGATTTTCAGGTGAACCGGCTCCCGGATCACGGGAATCAGGTCCATAGAACCTCGTAAAACAAAGCCCACTGCTCGCACAGTGGGCTTCTCGGTCAGCTATTAGTCACGCAGTTACTGAGGGGAGACTTCGGTCTTCGGCTTGCCGAAGTGCCATTCGTAGACCACGAACTTGAAGTCTTTCAGGTCGCCTTTATCGTCGTAGGACAGGTCGCCGGTCGGGGTCTTGAAGGTGCCGGCGTGGATGGCGGCAGCCACCTTGTCGGTGTCTTCGGACTTGGCAGCCTTGATGCCTTCGGCGATCAGCTGGACAGCCGAGTAGGCCGGGAACACGAACGGACCGCTCGGGTCCTTGCCGTCGGCCTTGATTGCGTCGACGATGGCCTTGTTCGCAGGGTCGGCGTCGAACGACTTCGGCAGGGTGACCAGCAGGCCTTCGGAGGCGCCCTGGGCGATCTGCGAGATGGAGTCGTTACCCACGCCTTCCGGACCCATGAACTTGGCTTTCAGGCCCTTCTCTTGCGCCTGGCGCAGGATCAGGCCCAGCTCCGGGTGGTAGCCGCCGTAGTAGACGAAGTCGACGTTGTTCTGCTTGAGCTTCTGGATGATCGAGGAGAAGTCCTTGTCACCGGCGTTCAGGCCTTCGAAGACGGCGACCTTGGTGCCTTTCTTCTCGAGGGTGGTCTTGACCGCGGTGGCGATGCCTTCGCCGTACTGCTGCTTGTCGTGCAGGACCGCGACGACCTTCGGCTTGACGTGGTCGGCGATGTAGTTGCCGGCGGCCGGGCCCTGGGCGCTGTCCAGGCCGATGGTGCGGAAGACCATCTTGTAGCCACGGCTGGTGATGTCCGGGGAGGTGGCGGCGGGGGTGATCATGATCACGCCTTCGTCCTCGTAGATGTCGGACGCAGGCTGGGTGGAGCTGGAGCACAGGTGGCCGATCACGTACTTGACGCCATCGTTGACCACTTTGTTGGCGACGGCCACGGCCTGTTTAGGGTCGCACGCGTCGTCGTATTCCTTGGCTTCGAGCATCTTGCCATCGACGCCGCCCTTGGCGTTGATGTCCTTGATGGCCTGTTTGGCGCCGACGAACTGCATGTCGCCGTACTGGGTCACCGGCCCGGTCTTGGGACCGGCGATGCCGATCTTGATGGTGTCGGCGGCAAACGAATGGCTGGCGACTCCGGCCAGAACCATCGCGGCAAACAGCTTGGAAATCTTGATCATAGTGCTCCACTCATTCTGTTGTAATTCTTATAGTCCTGAGGCCAGGGCTACAGACCGGGCGGGATTTCGGCCTGGCTACGCCATGCCGTAAGCCCACCTTCCCCCGGAACATGTCCCGGAACTGTACCGGTACAGTGTAGAGCGCTGTCCGAGCGCTTGAAAAGCGGGCGAAAAGCGTCTGTTTCGAGGGGTGTCGCCTGGTCGACATAAAGATACAGAAAAGCGCCATCACTTTGCCGGTATCTGCGGCCCGCCCCCACAAGTTCGGGCCTGATCGACCAAATTACGTATTTGAAACCAGGTTTTTCTGCAAAAATGCCGGCCTTTTTGTTGGACGATCTTTGCGCAGGTAAACCCATGACTGATCAAGTAAGCACCCTCTATGCCAAATTGCTCGGCGAGACCGCCGTCATCGAGTGGAAAGCCCTGGAGCGTTTCTGGGCCAAGGGTGACCTGATTTGGGTCGACCCCAGCCTTGACCTGATCACCGTTGCCGAGGCGATGGCCGAGAATCGCAGCGAGATCTTCGCCAAGTGGCGTAATGATGGCACTGTCGGGGCGGTTTCCGCCGAGCAGGCGCTCGACCTGCAAACCCGCGATCCAGAGATCTGGGCGGTGGTGGTTTCGCCGTTCATCGTGATCCAGGCGAAGAAAGCGGAATAAGCACGCGCTTTTTTAGTGCGCAAAAACGCGCAGGCGCCTCACGTTGGTGCGCGTTGACGCTCACGTAAGGTGGAAGTTGGTAACAGTGGCGGGGTGATTTGGCGGGGCGGTAACAGTTTACGGGATGCGTAAATGGGGCTGCTGCGCAGCCCTTTCGCGGCACAAGGCCGCTCCTACAGGAGGGCGCGATTTCCTGTAGGAGCGGCCTTGTGCCGCGAAAGGGCCACTAAGTGGCCCCAGCTCTATCAGTAATCCACGCGCCCGGTATGGCTGTTCAGCGAAATCACCCGGGTCTTGCCGATGCGATGGCGGAAGATCTCGCGCAGGTACTTCACCGCCTTCTTCACGCACTCGCGCGACAGGCGGATGTCGTTGATCGAGACGAAGCGGCTCTTGTCGTTGATCAGCTCGCGGTACTTCTTCTCGTACATCGGCTTGATCGCGTACCAGTTGGTGTCGAGGATCTTCGCCGGGTTCTCGAACTCGTTGAGCAGGTCGTCGATGCTGTCCTCGTCGAAGTGCTCGCTGGTGATGAACTCCAGGATCGCGTTGTCCATGGTGTCGTCGAAGCGGTACGGGTTGCGCGCGAAGCAACGCTTGATGAACGCCACGATCAGGGTCAGGAAGTCATCCGACAGGCACGGGCTCTTGGCGATCAGGGTGGTCAGCGACAGGTTGGCCGAGGCGCCGATCACCAGTGCGTAGCGCTTGAGCGTGGTGTTGGGGAACAGGCTGTTGAGGTGGGTCTTGAGCCGGTTCAGGTCCATGTACGACAGCTTGTAGTCCTTGGGCAGGGATACGATCGACACCACCGACGAGCAGTTCTTGAAGAAGTGCAGGTCGTGCAAGGCTGCGGCGTCGTAGCCCGAGGCCTGGTACTGCTCCAGCGCGGCACGGTAGCGGCGCGACTCGATCGGCAGCAGGCTGATGCCCTCGATGGCCTGGGTCTGCTTGTTGAAGTGCGGCAGGTCGATGGAGCGGAAGAACAGGTCGTCGATGTCCAGGCGCGGCTGCTCGCGCTCGAACACCTTGAACTTGTCCGAGCCCGCTGGCGGCACTTCCGGCACCACCGATTCGGCGTAGGCAATGGCCACGGGGCCTGCCAGGCTCATGAACAGGTCGTTGGCGTCCAGGCGGATGGTCTCGCCGATGTCGATGCCGGCGCGGCGGAAGTAGTTCTGGTCGTAGTCGGTGGTCACCGCCTGGGCGGTGAGGATGTTGAAGATCTGCTGGGAGATGTACTGGTTGGCGTGCTTCTCCATGGCGTTGACGTCGATGTTCTGGATCGTGCCGTCATCGCTCTCCTCAGCGTAGCGCATGATGTCGTTGGAGATCAGCATCATCGCGTTCCACGGGCGGATCCGGCCCATGACGCTGGCTTCGCTGCTGTCTTCATTGTCGAAGTTGTACGAGAAGTCCCATTCTTCCGACAGGTACTTGCACAGCAGGCGCCCGGCGTTGATGTGCAGCGCCTCGGACATCTCGCTGCGGTGATCGGAGGCGTTTGGCAGCACGCAGATGCCGCTGGTGAAGATCGGCTCGAAGACGAACGAGTGCCCGCTCTTGCCATCGTTCTCGTCGGCCGGCTTGGTGTCGAAGGTCTTGTTCATATACGAGTACTGCTGGGCCAGGCCGAACTCCGAGGCCATCCCCGAGCCGGTGCCGCCGCCGGCACTGAAGATGTAGAAGTACAGGCGCGACTGGTTGGCCTTGATGCCGCAGGAGTCGATCAGGTACGAGTGGATCAGCTTCCAGTCGGCGCTGGAGAAGCGCTGGGTGTCCTTGTTGAGGATGATCTTGGCCAGGTACTGGCCGAGGATCGGCGCGTTGCCGGCGCCCCCGGCATGCACCTCGGACAGGTCCATGATCTTCATCTTGCTGTAGTCGCGCAGGAAGCCGCCACGCTCGCCCTTGCGCGAGAAGCGGATGCGCCCGGCGATGTCCTTGTCCAGATCGCCCAGCATCACCAGCGGCTCGACCAGGAACACCGGCTTGGCGGCCTTGTTCTGCACCAGGCGCAGGTTCTGGCGGATCCAGCGCGCCGGGCTGTAGCCGGCCTCGCCCTTGAAACGGTCCTCGTTGTTGTACTCGTTGAGGAAGAAGGTACGGGCGTTGTACACCAGCTCTGCGACGTCCAGGGCGATGTTCGAGCCGCAGCGGCCCAGGCCGATCAGGCACACCGACGGGAACTGCTGCTCCAGGCGCAGCTGGTCCTCGTCCTCGACGTGCAGGTTCGGCGGAAACACCAGGTCGCGCAGGCCGTCGAGGTTGTCGAGGATGCGCTGGATGTCCTGCTCGGTGAAGTACAGGTACTGTTGCGCCGGCGTGCTGCGGGCGGCGGGTAGGTCTCGAGCACTGCCGGCGGTCAGCGAGGTGGGGCTGAGGGTCGGCTCGGGAGCCGCATTGGCAGAAGTGTTCGTAGAGGTCATAGTGCGCCATTTGCCTGGAGTGGTTGGCTTCCCGGTGATGAATATCATCTAGCCATCACGGAGAAATTTCGCGACTTTATCAGTGCGTCTTTTTCTTATGCGATAGGGGGTTTCCTTAGTCGGACTAAGGTTTTTCCCTTCGCACCCGCATTGCATCGTCCGTTTGTCACGCTTCTTTAATCTGGAGTCGCTCATGAGTACTGCATTGCCTTCGCTGGGGTTTGCCGGGATCGGCCTGATGGGCCTGCCGATGTGCCGTCGGCTGCTGGCCGCCGGGTATCCGCTGACCGTGTGGAACCGCAGCCCGGACAAGTGCGCCGAGCTGGTCGCCGCCGGTGCGCGACTGGCCGCCAGCCCCGCCGAGCTGTGCCAGGCGACGGATATGGTGCTGTTGTGCCTGGCCGACACGGCGGTGGTGCGCGAGGTGGTGTTCGGCGAGCAGGGCGTCGCCCAAGGCGGGCGCAGCGGTCAGTTGCTGGTGGACTTCTCCAGCCTTGAGCCGACCGCCACCCGGGAGATGGCCGCCGAGCTGGCTGCCCTGTGCGGCATGGCCTGGCTCGATGCGCCGGTGTCCGGCGGCACGCCGGGGGCCGAGGCGGGTACTCTGGCAATCATGGTCGGTGGCGAGGCCGATGATCTTGAGCGGGCGCGGCCGGTGCTGCAGACCCTGGGCCAGCGGGTGACGCACATGGGCGCGGTGGGCGCCGGCCAGGTGACCAAGGCGTGCAACCAGATGATCGTGGCCTGCAATGCGCTGGTGATCGCCGAGGTGGTGGCGCTGGCCGAGCAGTCAGGGGTCGATGCGCGGCTGATTGCCGAGGCGCTGGCGGGCGGGTTTGCCGACTCCAGGCCGCTGCAGATTCTTGCTCCGCAAATGGCCGAGAGCCGCTTCGAACCGGTCAAGTGGCATGTGCGCACCTTGCTCAAGGACCTCGACACCGCGGTGAAATTCTCCCGCGAGCAGGGCTCGGCGACGCCGCTCAGTGGCCTCGCCGCGCAATTGATGCGCCTGCACGGTAGCCAGGGCTATCTGCAAAAAGATCCGGCGACCCTGGTAACGCTGTATCGCAACAAGGACTGAGCTCGCCCGGCTGGCGGTCGAGCCGTTCGAGGATCGGCCGCAGCTCGGCCAGCGGCACCGGTCGGCTGAGCAGGTAGCCCTGCAGGTAGTCGCAGCCATGGCTGGCCAGGAATTCATGCTGTTCGACGGTCTCGACGCCTTCGGTGACCACCTTCAGGTGCAGGGTGTGGGCCATGATGATGATCGCCTGGACGATCTCCCGGTCCTTCTGGCTGCCCGGTACGTCCTGGATGAACGAGCGGTCGATCTTCAGCACGTCCAGCGGCAGGCGCTTGAGGTAGGCCAGCGAGGAATAACCGGTACCGAAGTCGTCGATCGACAGCGCCACGCCCTGGGCGCGGATGCGCTTGAGCAGGCTGATAGTGTGGTGGATGTCACCCATCAGCGCGTTCTCGGTGACCTCCAACTCCAGCTGGCGCGGCGCCAGGCCGGCCTGGAACAGCGCCATTTCCACCTCGGTGGCCAGCTCCTCGCGGCCGAGGGTGAGCGCCGAGCAGTTCACCGTGACCTTCAGTTCGCCGTAGCCATGGCGATTGAGCTGGGCCAGATCCTCGCAGGCCCGGCGCAGCACCCACAGGTCCAGCTCGGCGATCAGGCCATTGGCCTCGGCGATGCAGATGAAGCGGTCGGGGCTGAGCAAGCCGTGTTGCGGGTGCTGCCAGCGCACCAGGGCCTCGAGCTTGGCGACCTGGCCGCTGCGCAGGTCGAAGATCGGCTGGTAGTGCACGCACAGGCCGCGCTCCTCGAACAGCGCCACACGCAGTTCCTCTTCCAGTTGCAGCTCCAGGGTGGCGCGGGTCTTCAGGCCGTTGTTGAAGAAGTTCAGGCTGTTGCGCCCGCAGCCCTTGGACTGGTACAGCGCCAGGTCGGCGTTCTTCAGCAGTTCCTCGGTGCTCTGGCCATCGTCGGGGAAGATGCTGATGCCGATGCTGGTGGTCATCACCATGCGCCGGCCCGCCAGGTCGATCGGCTCCTTCATTCGTTGCATGATGCGCTGGGCCAGGTGACGGGCCTCGTCGCGGCTGTTGAGACTGGTGACGATGCAGAACTCGTCGCCGCCGAAGCGCGCCACCAGGTCCTGGCCGCGGGTGGCGGCCTTGATATGGTCGGCGATGACCTTGAGCAGCTCGTCGCCGGCGGCATGCCCGAGGCTGTCGTTGATGCGTTTGAAATGGTCGATGTCGAGGAACATCACCGCCAGCATGCCCTCATGGGCGGCCTGCTCGGCCAGGCGCTCGGCGAACACCTGGTTGAAACCGCGGCGGTTGACCAGGTTGGTCAGGGCGTCGTAGTGGGCGGCCTGCTGCAGCGAGGCCCGGGCCTGGTCGAGCTGGCTGAGCAGCACATTGACCCGGCGCAGGTCGTGCTCCTTGCTCTGCAGCTTCTTGTCGGCCAGCGCCGCGCTGATGCTGCCGCCGCTGATCAGCAGGGTGATGACGGCGATGGTCAGCGCCAGTTGCAGACTGTTGTCGGCCGAGGGCAGGCGCAGGGCGGTTTCGCCGGGAATCACCAGGGTCATGGCAGCCATGCCGGTGAAATGGGTCAGCACGATGCCGCCGGCCATTAACAGGCTGGCGCCGTACTTGAGCAGCAGGTGCAAGGTGCCGCTGCCCTTGTTGAAATAACGGGCCATCAGCAGCGCCAGCAGGCTGACGAGCACGGCGATGCCGATGGAGGCGAGCAGCAGGCCGGTCTGGTAGTACTGCTGGGCGCTGGTCTGCAGGGCGGCCATGCCGGTGTAGTGCATGAGGCTGATGCCCAGGCCGATGAACAGCGCGGTCTGCAGGTAGTGGCGCAGGCGCATTTCGCTGCGGTTGAGGCTGTTCATCGCCAGCCAGGCGGCGAGCAGGGCCACCAGCAGCGACAGGCCGGTCAATGGCGCGTCGAAGTGGATCTCCAGCGGCGCCTGGAACGCCAGCATGCTGATGAAGTGCATGGCCCAGATCCCGCCGGCCAGGCAGCAGGCGCCGAGCACCCGCCATTGCCGGCGGGCGAAACGGTCATCGCAGTGGCTTTGCCTTTCGCTCATGTCCAGCGTGGCGAAACAGGCGGCGCTGGCCACGATAAAGGCGAGCAGCACCAGGAAGGGGTTGTGTCGACAGTCGAGGATGATCTGTCCGGTCGCCGGCAGCTCGGCGAATAATTGCAGTCCCAGCCACTCCATTGCAGGCCTCTTCGTCGAGTCTTCACTCGTCCCCAAAAAGCACGGATGGAGACTGTTCCTGCTGGAGTATAGGAACGGGTGCTTAAGCCTTCCTGATTAATGGCACTTTGGTTTCTACCATTTGGATATGAAGGCAATAGCTGGATGGTCTAAACGGATACCGCTGCCCCGCACAAACCCTGTAGGAGCGGCCTTGTGCCGCGAAAGGGCCGCGCAGCGGCCCCGGCGATCTTTGCATGAACGCTGAAATCCTGGGGCTGCTTTGCAGCCCTTTCGCGGCACAAGGCCGCTCCTACAGAGGATGCGTGAGTCCTGATCAACCGGCGACAAGCACCCGGATTGCCTCGAGACGCAGCGCCGCTTTTTCCAGCGTCGCCAGCCCTTCTTCGCGCTGCTTGCTCAGCGCATCGATCTCGCTGTCACGCACGCTCGGGTTCACGGCCTTCAGCGCGGTCAGGCGCGCCAACTCCTCGTCGGCCTCGGCGGTAAGCCGCTGCCGGGCCTGTGCCACGCGCTCGTCGTGGATCGGCAGGACCTTGGCTTCGCCGGCGGCGATGCGCTTGGCCAGCACGTCGCGCTGGGCCTGGACGAACTTGTTGGCGCTGGCCTTGGGCACGCTTTCGAGCTGGTCGTTGAGGGTTTCGAACGCCACCCGCGGGCCCAGGTCGTTGCCGTTGGTGTCGAGCAGGCAGCGCAGCGCGGCCGGCGGCAGGTAGCGGCCCAGCTGCAGGCTGCGCGGGGCCACCACTTCGCTGACGTAGAGCAGCTCGAGCAGCACGGTGCCGGGCTTGAGCGCCTTGTTCTTGATCAGCGCCACCGCGGTGTTGCCCATCGAGCCGGACAGCACCAGGTCCATGCCGCCCTGGACCATCGGGTGCTCCCAGGTCAGGAACTGCATGTCCTCGCGCGACAGCGCCTGGCCACGGTCGTAGGTGATGGTCACGCCTTCGTCGTCGCCCAGCGGGAAGCTGGCGTCGAGCATCTTCTCGCTCGGCTTGAGGATCAGGGCGTTTTCCGAGTGGTCCTCGCTGTCGATGCCGAAGGCGTCGAACAGGGTTTCCATGTAGATCGGCAGGGCGAACTGGTCGTCCTGTTCGAGAATGTCCTCGACCAGCGCCTGGCCTTCGCCGGCGCCGCCGGAGTTGAGTTCCAGCAGGCGGTCGCGGCCGGTGTGCAGTTCGGCTTCCAGGCGTTCGCGCTCGGCGCGGGCCTCGGCCACCAGCTTGCTCCAGCTCTTTTCGTCGCTGTCGGCCAGCAGCGGCAGCAGGCGCGGGCCGAACTGGTGCTGCAGGGCGTTGCCGGTCGGGCAGGTGTTGAGGAAGGCGTTGAGGCCTTCGTGGTACCACTGGAACAGGCGCTCCTGCGGGCTGTCCTGCAGGTACGGGATGTGCAGCTGGATCGTGTGCTTCTGGCCGATCCGGTCGAGACGGCCGATGCGCTGCTCGAGCAGGTCCGGGTGGGCCGGCAGGTCGAACATCACCAGGTGATGGGCGAACTGGAAGTTGCGGCCCTCACTGCCGATCTCGGAGCAGATCAGCACCTGGGCGCCGAATTCCTCGTCGGCGAAGTAGGCGGCGGCGCGGTCGCGCTCGAGGATGCTCATGCCTTCATGGAACACCGTGGCCGGGATGCCGGAACGCACGCGCAGGGCGTCTTCCAGGTCCATGGCGGTCTCGGCGTGGGCGCAGATCACCAGGACCTTGGTGCGCTTGAGCATCTTCAGGGTGTCGATCAGCCAGTCGACCCGTGGGTCGAAACGCCACCAGCGCTCGTCGTCGCCGCTCTCGCCCTGGGCCTGGAAGGCCACTTCCGGGTACAGCTCGGCGCGCTCGCCCGAGGGCAGCTCGGCGTAGGCGTCGGGGTTGGCCAGCGGGTAGGGGTGCAGCTGGCGCTCGGGGAAGCCCTGGATCGCCGCGCGGGTGTTGCGGAACAGCACGCGGCCGGTGCCGTGGCGATCGAGCAGCTCGCGGATCAGGCGGGCACTGGCCTGGCTGTCGCCATCGCTGACCGCGGCCAGCAGAGCCTCGCCTTCGGCGCCGAGGAAGCCCTGGATGGTGGCGTGGGCCTTCGGCGACAGACGGCCTTCGTCGAGCAGTTCCTGCACGGCTTCGGCCACCGGGCGATAGTGCTCGCTCTCGGCGCGGAAGGCGGCCAGG
This sequence comes from Pseudomonas sp. DVZ6, assembly GCF_024259445.1. Lineage (NCBI taxonomy): Bacteria > Pseudomonadati > Pseudomonadota > Gammaproteobacteria > Pseudomonadales > Pseudomonadaceae > Pseudomonas > Pseudomonas sp. DVZ6. Next base: position 13,426 of record NZ_JANCLM010000050.1, on the reverse strand, counting down.
TCGTGGAAACGGTTGGGGTCGAGCAGGCGCAGGCGAGCGAAGTGGCTGTCCTGGCCGAGCTGTTCCGGGGTGGCGGTGAGCAGCAGCACGCCCGGGATGACCTGGGCCAGTTGCTCGACCAGCGCATATTCGGCGCTGGCCTGCTCCTCGTGCCAGACCAGGTGGTGGGCCTCGTCGACCACCATCAGGTCCCAGCCTGCGGCGAACAGCGCGTCCTGGGCCTTCTCGTCCTCGACCAGCCATTCCAGGGCCACCAGCGCCAGCTGGGCATCCTCGAACGGGTTGCTGGCGTCGCTCTCGATGAAGCGCTCGGCGTCGAACAGCGCCACCTGCAGGTTGAAGCGTCGGCGCATTTCCACCAGCCACTGGTGCTGGAGGTTCTCGGGCACCAGGATCAGCACGCGGTTGGCGCGCCCGGACAGCAGCTGGCGGTGGATCACAAGGCCCGCCTCGATGGTCTTGCCCAGGCCCACTTCGTCGGCCAGCAGGACCCGTGGGGCGATGCGGTCGGCCACTTCACGGGCGATGTGCAACTGGTGGGCGATGGGTTGGGCGCGCACGCCGCCCAGGCCCCACAGCGACGAGAGCATCTGCTTGCTGGTGTGCTGCAGGGTGTTGTAGCGCAGCGAGAACCACGACAGCGGGTCGATCTGCCCGGCGAACAGGCGGTCGCTGGCCAGACGGAACTGGATGAAGTTCGACAGCTGCGTCTCGGGCAGGGTGCGCGGCTGGTTCTGGCCGTCGATGCCGTGGTAGACCATCAGGCCGTCGATGTCATCGACCTCCTGCACGGTCAGCTTCCAGCCTTCGAAGTGGGTGATCAGGTCGCCGGGCGAGAAGCGCACGCGGGTCAGCGGCGCATTGCGTAGCGAGTACTGGCGGGTGTCGCCCGTGGCCGGGTAGAGCACGGTCAACAGGCGGCCATCCTGCGCCAGGATGGTCCCAAGACCGAGCTCGGCTTCGCTGTCGCTGATCCAGCGTTGCCCCGGTTGATACTGCTGCGCCATACTGCCAAAACTCCCGCGATGAAAAAGCCGCCTATGTTAACGGATCGGCTTCGCCAGACCAATGAATGTGAAGAGTCTAGCGCTTTCATCGACGAACACCGTCCCGTCACGAGGGCCACGCGCCAACATGGTTGCCAAGCACCGCTGGTTGAACGTCACCCTGGGCCTGGGCAGCCTCGCGCTGTTGGCCGCCTGTGAACAGAAGAGCTTCGAGGTCCTGCCGCCTATTCCGGTCGAGCAACTGGAGGTGCTCGGTGTGCAGACGCCGATCAAGAGCGTGCACTTCCACGACCGTGAGGGCGAAGGCCTGCTGGTGCTGAGCCGGGCCGATGGCCAGGCCACCGACCCCGATACCGAGGAGGAAGTCGACAAGGTGGTGCTCAAGGCCACACTGTATGGCCGCGCTGCCGGTGGTGACGCCTTCAAGGCGCGCTGGCAGATCGAACAGGAGACCACCTGCGCCGGGCTGGACCTGGACGTCGACTTCTATACCGATGTCAGCGATGTCGGCGACCTGAACAAGGACGGTGTCGCCGAAGTGACCGTGGCCAGCCATGCTTTCTGCGGCGGCGGCATCGACCCCCATGACATCGCCATCGAGATGCGTGAGGGCCAGGCGATCTACACCATCACCGGCCAGTCGCTGATCAGCCCGCCCGGTGAGGACGCGTTCGGCGGCGAGCGCGAGGACAGCGCCTCGCTCAAGAGCGCCCCGCAGGTCGTGCGCGAGCACATGGATGCTGTCTGGCAACAGGTCTACAAGCGGCCCTGGAGCGAGTCGAGCGCCGCGCCCGACGACGACCCGGACGAAGAAGCCGAGTAAGCCCGCGCTATACTCCAGCGCAGTGTGGCCTTGTGATACGCCGCACACCTTTGACCGCGGGCATTCAAGGCGGCGCACCACCAGCCGATAACAAGGCTACAGGAGACCCATCATGCTGCCGCCGATCATCCCGCTCAGTGCCGCCCCCGTGACCTCGCAACAGGATCCGGTCAAGCCGCCGCCGACCATCCCGCCGGTGGTACCCGCGCAGCCGACCTCCAGTGACGGCACCATCGACCTCAAGCACCACCGCGACCCCGAGGAGCAGACCTTGCTGCTGCGCGAGGAGCAGCGCCGCCAGCAGCAACGGCGCAAGCAGGCCGAAGGGGACCGCTACGAAGCCGTGCCCGGCGAGGAGCTCAACGCCGACAACACCGTGCCGGTGGCGCCGATGGGCGAGCGCACGCGCCAGGGGCTGTTGGTGGATATCGAAGTCTGACCAGGCTCTGTACGAAATGTATCTGCACTCGCCCATACTGCGTTGAAACGGGGCTCGGAATGCTCATGTACTCCAGTACACTCCGCTTCCTCCCCCCGTTTCGCCTTGTCTGGCCTTCGCGCAGACACATTTCGTACAGACCCTAGTCAGCACTGTCGCTTGCCTTCATCATGAAGGCCTCTGCTGTCCGTCGAGCCCACCATGAGCCAAGACAACCTGATCGATTTCGGCGCCGAACGCGCCAAACGCATCCACGACCTCAATGACAAGCGCCTGAACGACATGCGCCAGGCCTTCGAGCAGGCCATGCCGCTAACCCAGGCCAAGAAGAAAAAGCCCAAGGGCAAACCCAAGAAGCGCTGAAACTTGATGCAGGTCAACCCTGCACCCGCCTCGCGCGCCCGGCCTCGGGCGCCATTGACTCCGGTCAATTTTCCCCCTCCCGGCATTGGTTACCTTGCACCCATCGGATGACGGCACATCAAGGGAGGGGCCGACATGTTCTTCGACAACGTGGTTATCGCCGGTGTGGTAACGGTCGGGTTGATGTTGGCGTTCTTCGCCGGTCTGGGCATTTTCATCTGGAAGGACTCGAAAAAGCGCAACCAGCGCTGATCCTTCCCGATTCACGAGCACGCAAGGCATTTAGGGCGACTTCGGTCGCCCATTTTTTTTGCCTGTATTTTCATCACGGGGTGGGGCCTGCCGACGAACGGGGCGCATCGCGCCCCGGATACATCCATCTCAGGGCTGCTGGGCGGTCGCTGCCAGCACGATCTCGCGAATGCACACCTGCTGCGGCTGCTGGTAGGCCCAGACGATCGCTCCGGCCACATCCTCGGCGCTCAGCACCACGCCACCCATGTCATTGGCCTTCCACGCCTCGTAGTCGCGCTTGATGCCCTCGTCGGTGGTGTGCCCGAGCAACTCGGTCTCCACCGCGCCCGGGGCGATGGTCACCACCCGCACATTGTGCGGCGCCAGCTCCTCGCGCAGGTTCTCCGACAGCCCGTGCACGGCGAACTTGCTGCCCACGTAGGCGACATGGTTGGGGAAGGTCTTGCGCCCGGCCACGGAGCTGACGTTGATCAGCGTGCCGTGGCGCCGCTCGATCATCCCGCTGACCAGCGCATGCACGCCGTTGAGCAGGCCCTTGACGTTGATGTCGAACATGCGCTCCCACTGCTCTGGATCCTGCTCGTGCATCTGCCCCAGCAGCATCACGCCTGCGTTGTTCACCAGGGCATCGGCCGGGCCGTACAGCGCTTCGGCCTCGGCCACGGCGGCGACCAGCGCCGCCCGGTCGCGGATATCCACGGCGCGGCACAGGCAATCGGGGAGCGCCAGCGCCTCGAGGCGTTCCAGGCGTCGGGCGATCAGCAGCAGCGGATGCCCCGCGGCGCTAAAGCGCCGGGCGGTGGCGGCGCCGATACCGGAGCTGGCGCCAGTGACGATGATCAGGGGTTTGTTCATGGTTGCCTCCAAGGCATAATCACTTTCGATGGCCAAGATTCTAGATAGCGCTCGCGGCCATGAAAAACGGCTTATTTCTCTGGCTGGCATCGGTTCTATCTATGGATATCCGTCATCTCAAGGCATTCATCGCGGTCTTCGAAGCGCGCAACATCACTGTAGCCGCCCAGCGTTTGTGCGTGGCCCAGCCGACCTTGTCGGTGACCATTCGCCAGCTGGAAGAGGACCTTGGCGCCGAACTGTTCCTGCGCCAGGCCCGCGGCGTCGAAGTCAGCGAACACGCCCGCGAGCTGTATCCCCAGGCCTGCCGCATGGTGGCCGAGGCCGAGGCCTTGCGCCTGCGGTTTCGCCAGGGGCAGGAGCGGGTGCCATTGGCGCTGGGCATCGAGGCGGACATCGCGCCGGCCCAGGTCGAGGCCTGCGTGCGCCTGGCCAGCCAGGCGGTGGCTGGTTTGCAGTTGACCCTGCTGGAAGGCTGCGACGGCGACGTCCGCCTGGCTGACGAGGCCCAGCGTTGCGAGGATGAACTGTTCCTGGCGCTGTGGGAGGAAGCGTTCGTGCGGGTGATGGCCACCGGCAGCCAGCCGGACGGGCGCTGGGTCACCTGCCCGCAGCACCCGTCGCACCAACGCCTGATGGGCTTGTATGACGGGGGCGAGCAGGTCGGCCAGGCCGGTTCGTTGCAACTGGTCCTGGCCATGGTCGCCGCCGGGCAAGGCGCGGCCTGGTTGCCGCAGTCGCTGGTCGAGCGTTGCCCGGGTGTCTACTGGCAGCCGGGCAGTGGCCTGGCGCTGCGGCGTCGGGTCGGGCTGTGCATGTCCCACGAGGCCTTGGCACTGCCCGCCGTGGCGGCGCTGCATCAGGCCCTGAGCCGCGTTTGAAGGGTGGTAGGCGTTTCTACGTGTAGGAGCGGCCTTGTGCCGCGAAAGGGCTGCGCAGCAGCCCCGGCAATCGTTGCATCAACGCTGAAATCCCGGGGCTGCTGCGCAGCCCTTTCGCGGCACAAGGCCGCTCCTACACAGGAACTGCGCATCGACTGAACAACGCGCGCCTAGAGAAACATCCCCCCAGACACCTCCAGCCGCTGCCCGGTGATCCAGCCATTGCCGTCCTCCAGCAACAGGGCGATGGCCGCTCCGATATCGTCGGGCAGGCCGACGCGTCCCAACGCCGTGTTGCCGGCGATGTAGTCATTGACCTGCGGGTTGTCGCGCACCACGCCACCGCCGAAGTCGGTCTCGATGGCGCCCGGCGCAAGAATGTTCACGCGGATGCCGCGCGCGCCCAGCTCCTTGGCCTGGTAGCGGGTCAGCACCTCCATGGCGCCTTTCATGGCCGCATAGGCGGCGTAGCCGGGCAGGGCAAAGCGGGTCAGGCCGGTGGAGATGTTGACGATGCGCCCGCCGTCGGCCAACAGCGGCAGCAGGCGCTGGGTGAGGAAGAACGGCCCCTTGAGCTGGATGTTCAGCAACTGGTCGAACTGCGCCTCGCTGGTCTCGCTGAACGGCGCGTTCAGGCCGATGCCGGCGTTGTTCACCAGGAAGTCCAGCTGGCGGCGGCCGAACTGCTGTTCGAGGGTGTCGCCCAGGCGCTCGGCGAAGGCGGCGAAACTGGCACTGTCGCTGACATCCAGTTGCAGCATGGCGGCGCGCACGCCGGCCCGCTCCAGCGAGGCGGCCACGGCGTGGGCCTCGTCGGCCTTGCTGTGGTAGGTGCCGATGATGTCGATGCCGCGAGCGGCCAGGTGTTCGGCGGTGTTCTTGCCCAGGCCGCGGCTGGCGCCGGTGATCAGTGCGATCTTGCGAGTCATGTCGATTACCTCGGTGGGGTGGCTGTTGAATGACAGGTTATTGATCGGTTGATGGCTGTTAAATCCACGGATTCCGGAAATACTGTTCGCATAGAATGGACAATCGGAGCCCGTGATGAACAAGCTGGAGCTGTTGCGCACCTTTGTCAGGGTCAGCGAACTGAGCAGTTTCACCCTGGCCGGCGAAAGCCTGGGCTTGCCGCGCTCGACCGTCTCCGAGCAGGTGCGGGCGCTGGAGCGGTTGCTCGGCACGCGCCTGTTCAACCGCACCACGCGACGGGTGCAGACCACCCAGGACGGCGCCTTGCTCTACGAGCGCAGCAAGGACCTGCTGTCGGGCATGGACGAGATCGAAAGCCTGTTCAGCGCCGACGATGCCGAGTTGGCCGGGCGTTTGCGCATCGACCTGCCAACCATGATGGCGCGGCGGCTGATCGTGCCGGCGCTGCCAGGGTTCCTTGAGCGTTTTCCGCGTCTGGAGGTGGAGCTCAGTTGCACCGACCGCCAGGTCGACCTGCTGCGCGAAGGCTTCGACTGCGTGATGCGCATCGGCGCGCTCAGCGACCTGGATGTGGTGGCCCGTCCGGTGGGGCGCCTGAGCATGCGCAACTGCGCCAGCCCCGCCTACCTCGAGCGGTACGGCGTGCCGCAGAACCTGCAGGACCTGGCTGGCCATCGGTTGGTCCACTACGTGCGCAACCTCGGTGCCCGCAGCGCCGGGTTCGAATACGAGCAGGAGGGCGAGCTGCGCTTCCAGGCCATGGCCGGCGTGGTCACGGTGAACAATGCCGAAGCCTACTCCGCCGCCTGCCTGGCCGGGCTCGGGCTGATCCAGGTGCCGGCGGTGGGTGTCGATGAACACCTGCGCAATGGTGAACTGGTATCGCTGCTCGAGCCCTGGCAGGCGCGGGCCATGCCGGTGTCGCTGCTGTATGCGCGGCAGCGCCATGTGCCGCGCCGGGTCCAGGCGTTCATGAACTGGCTGGCGGCGCTGCTGGCGTCGCAGGTCGACCCGGTGGCGGCGCCAACCGGCTGAAACGGGAAGGGGCGAGAAAGCGTGGCGAAGATTCCGGCAGTTGCGTTAGGCTGGCACCTGCGCGTCGCCCGCCAGAGGTGACCGTTCCCTGCGTGCGTCACTTCCGAATTTTGCGAGGTTACGCCATGGCCATCACTTCCCAGGACATCTGCAACGCCGCCGACCAGCTCAAGGGCTTTGTCGGCTTCCACGGCAAGCGCGGCATTCATATCGTGCGGTTTTCCGAAGATTCGTTCGGCATGGATGTCGCCGACGACAGCATTACCCCCTGCAACGAGTTCGTCTGGCGGCCCGAGGCCGACACGCGCATGGCCTTGTGCCGGGAGCGCCTGGCCTTGCTGCTCGAGCAGCACGTGGACGACCGGCTGAACATCGGCGAGCCGCTGCGCATCTACCTCAAGCGCACCGACCTGCCGGAGATCGTGGCCGAACGCAGCCTGCGCTGAAGGCATCTTCTTGGGGTACACGCGATCCCTGTAGGAGACCGCCCAGCCCTCGGGCCACGCTGTCGCGCAGGGAACTGAGTTCACGGGTAGCCCGCGCGCCCTGTGGGAGCGGGTTTATCGGACCGCCGCACCGCCGCGAACACCGGCAGAGCCGGTGCCAGGCACCGAGTTGGATTCTTCGCGGCTAAAGCCGCTCCCACAGGGTCTAGCTAAATCAATGGGTTACGGATTTTTCTGTGGGAGCGGGTTTACCCGCGATCACCGGCGCAGCCGGTGCCATGCGCCGCAGCGCCTGCTTCGCGGGCAAGCCCGCTCCCACAGAGATACAGCTCCCTCTCCCGAGGGACTCAGGACACATCCTGCTGGCGCACCTCCCGGCCCGCCAGCAGCGCCTCGAACCCCGCCCGGTCCACCGGCTTGCTCAGGTAGTAGCCCTGGACCTCATGGCACTGCTCCTTGTCCAGCGCCTGCAGCTGCTGCTCGGTCTCCACCCCCTCGGCGGTGACCGTCAGCCCCATGGCCTTGCCCAGGTTGATGATGGCCTGGACCACCGCACGGTCGTTGCCGCTCTGGCTGCTGAGCCCGGCGATGAAGCGCTTGTCGATCTTGATGCTGTCAAACGGGTAGGTGCGCAGGTAACCCAGCGACGAGTACCCGGTGCCGAAATCGTCCATGTTCAGGCGCACGCCCAGCTCTTTGAGCGCGAGCATGGTGCCCAACGCGCCTTCGATGTCGTTGAGCATCACGTTCTCGGTGATCTCCAGTTCCAGGCGCTGGGCCGGGAAGCCGGTGTCCAGCAGCACCTGGCGCACATCAGCGACCACATCGCTGCGGGAGAACTGCGCCGGCGACAGGTTGACCGAGACCAGCAGTTCGTCGGGCCAGTCGCGGGCATTGCGGCAAGCCTCGGCCAGCACCCAGCGACCAAGAGGCACGATCAGGTCGCTCTGCTCGGCCAGGGGAATGAAGGTGTCCGGCCCGAGCAGGCCTTCCTCGGGATGCTGCCAGCGCAACAAGGCCTCCACCGAGACGATGCTCAGGTCGTCCAGGCGGTAGCGCGGCTGGTAGTGCAGGACGAACTCGTGCTGTTTGATCGCCCGACGCAGGTCGTTTTCCAGTTGCCGGCGGTACTGGATCTGCTGGTTCATCTCCGGCGAGAAGTAACGCCAGGTGTTCTTGCCGTCGGCCTTGGCCTGGTACAGGGCGATGTCGGCGCAGCGGATCAGCTCGCCAGCGTCGTAGCCCTGGACCCGGGTCTGGGCGATGCCGATGCTGGCGCCGATGTGCAACTGATGTTCCTCGTAGGCGATGGGTTGCTGCAGCAGGTCGAGCAGGCGGGCGCAGAAGCGGTCGATCTCGCTGCGGTTGTCCAGGCCATGCAGCACCAGGACGAACTCGTCGCCGCCCAGGCGGGCGACCAGGTCATTGTCGCGAGTGGTGTCGCGCAGGCGGCCGGCCACCTCCTGCAGTACCGCGTCGCCGGCCGGGTGGCCGAGGGAATCGTTGATCGGCTTGAAGCTGTCCAGGTCGAGCAGCAGCAAGGTCAGCGGCGGTGAATCGCTGCCGCGCAACAGTGCCTGCTCAAGGTGGCGTGACAACTTGTTGCGGTTGGCCAGGCCAGTCAGGGCATCGTGCATCGACAGGTGCTGGATGCGGGCATGGGCGGCGACCTCGTCGGTGATGTCGCTGGCGGTACCGCGAAAGCCGACAAGCTTGCCCTCGTAGATGATCGAGCGCGCCGATACGCGGCAGTAGCGGTTCTGCCCGCTGGCGTCATCGTAGTTGCAGCGCAGGTTGGCCAGTTGCTGCGGGTTTTCGTCGGCCTGGCTGTCGAGCCAAGGCAAAAGCGGTGTAGTGTCGCAGGCCAGCAATTGGTTGAGCGGCTGGCCTATCCAGTCCTCTAGCCGGTAACCGGTGACGCTGACGAAGCGCTGCGACAGGTAGGTCAGGCGGTGCTGGCGGTCGGTTTCCCAGATCCAGTCCGACGCGGCCTCGGCTACCGCGCGAAAGCGCTGTTCGCTCGCCTCCAGGGCACGGTTGCTCTGCTGCAGGCGCAGCAGGCTGTCGTCGATGGCGCGGGAGCTGCGCAGGGCATGGCGAAACAGGTAGAGCAGCACCAGGCCGAGCACCAGCAGCACCGCCAGCAGCGGTGGCAGGAAGGCGTGGAGCAGTTGGCGGCCCGGCAGCGGCGTGTTCCAGGCCAGGTGATAGCCGGTTTCGCCCAAGGCTATATACGGTTGTCCGGCCTGGGCAGAGCCGTTCTTCTCCAGGCGCATGCCGGTCAGGCCAGCGCCCTTGCCCAGCACGGCGAGCTTGGCCTCGGTCAGCTGGTCGACGAACACCATCACCGGCGTCTGGCGCACATCCGCCTCGCTCACCTCTTTATCCGGGCGCACCGCCGCCGCGCTGAGCACTGCGGGCCAGCCGTTGAAACGCACGAAGTGGGTCACCTGCTCGCGGGCGGGGGCCGCCTTGCGCGCCGCGTCGATGAGCGCCGCCAGGGGGCTGTCGATATGGGCGCTGGCCGGCGAGTCGGTGGGCTTGCCCTTGAACAGGGCGTAGGTGGTGCGGCCATCCTCGACCACGAACACGCCTTCGTAGCCGCTGGCGCTGTACAGCGACTCGCCGACGTTCTTCTCATCATAGGCCCACTGCCAGTCGACCTTGCCGACCAGATGTTCATAGGCGACGTCCCAGACGGCGTAGCTGGAGAGGAACTGGCGCGAGGCCACCAGCCGCTGCTCCAGCGCCTGGGTGGCCTGGAAGGTGCTTTGCTGCTGCGCTTGGTGGTCCAGCGTGGCGGCGATGTTGAACAGCGCCACCAGGGTGAACACGCAGGCAAGCCCGAACAGCGCGCAGAAGCCGCCGACCAGGCGGCGCACCTGCAGGCGCGAGGTGGGGCTGGAGGATGAAAGGTCGACGTTCCTGTCCATGTACGGGCGACTCCTTCAACTGCTGTCTGCGCCCAGGCCTGGGCGAAGGTTCAGTCAGGATAGGCCAGCTTGAGCATGGCGGCCTCGCCGCGGGCGAAATTGACCTGGTCGCGACCCTGGTGCTTGGCGGCGTACAGGGCCTTGTCGGCCTGTTCCAGCCAATGCTCGGGCGAGGCGAGGGTGGCGCGGAAGTCCGCCAGGCCGATGCTCAGGCTGATGCGCAGGTCCGGCAGTTGCGGGTTGCGGTAGGCGCCGACGCGCTCGCGCAGGCGTTCCATGGCCTGGCAGGCCTGGGCCTCCTGGGCGCCGGGGAGGATCACACAGAACTCGTCGCCGCCGTAGCGCCCGGCCAGGTCGTCCTCGCGCAGGCTGCGCCGCAGTTCCTGGCTGAGCTGGCGCAGCACGCAGTCGCCGACCACATGGCCGTAGGTGTCGTTGATGGTCTTGAAGTGGTCGATGTCGATCAGGGCGATGACCGCCGGCAGCTGTTGTTGCTGGCAGATCTGGAACTTGAGCAGCAGCAGGTCTTTCCATGAGCCATGGTTGAGCAGGCCGGTGAGGCTGTCGGTGCGGCTCAGGGCGCTGAGGCGGCGCTTGTGCTCGGCCAGCTTGATCGCCAGCTGGTAGCACACCCAGCCCAGGGCCAGGGGGTAGAAGGTGAGCATCGGCAGGCAGGCGAGCACCTGCAACTGCGTGGCCTGGAGCTGCAGGCCGGTGCCGAGCAGGGCGCTGGCCAGCAGCATGCCGCCCAGCTGGGCCAGCAGGCCGCGCAGCAGCACCCGTTTGCCACCGGCGGCGACGTTGTTCATGGTCATCATCGACAGGATGGTCACGGTGGGCAGCGGGTTGAAATGAATCGCCGCGGTCCAGAACCCGCCCATCAGCGAGTCCAGCAGGATGTTGCGCTGTTCGGCCTGGTAGGGCGTGGCCGAGCGCCGAGCCCACTGATAGGCCACATGAGGCCAGAGCAAGCCGTTGAACAGCAGCAGGGCCCAGGCCCACTGCGGCGGGTTCAGCGGGGCGATGGCGGCCATCACGCTGAACAGGCCGATCCCCAGGCCGATGATGCGCGGCAGGTAGATGCGCCTGACGAAAGAGAGCCCCTTGCCGCTGCGGTTGTCGATCATGGTTGTCGTTCTTCTGTGGGGCGCCGTTTATCGCATAAGTCGTGTGAATATTGTTGAACAATCGTTCATCGGCGAAAAATGACCTTACAAGCCATTTCACGGTTGATCCGACCCTGTGGAGTAATATGAAGGCTTTCCTCTTATGCGGAGTGCTGCTGCTCATGGTCCCCATGGCTACCCCCGCCGGCGAGCCGGCACCGCACCGGGACGGACGCTTTCACAACCAGGTCGAGCTGCCCCGGGATGGCGTGCTCAAGAAGCTGCGCATCGGCGTCAAGTACCTGCTGTTGCGCAAGCCGCCGCAAACCCGGCCAGACGCGGCGCTGAGCCTGCAGCCGATGACCCGCCAGCAGGTGGCCGACGCGCCGGATCACAGTCTGTGGCGCCTCGGCCACTCCACCGTACTGCTCAAGCTGCGCGGGCGCTTCTTCATTACCGACCCGGTGTTCGCCGAGCGCGCCTCGCCGGTACAGTGGGCCGGGCCGTTGCGCTTCCATGCGCCACCGTTGGCGCTCGACGACCTGCCGCCGCTGACCGCGGTGATCCTGTCCCATGACCATTTCGACCACCTCGACGAGCAGGCCATCCGCCGGCTGGCGCCACGCACCGAGCATTTTCTCGCACCGCTGGGGGTGGGCGACCTGCTCATCGAGTGGGGCGTGCCGCCGGCCAAGGTGCGGCAGCTGGACTGGTGGCAGGAAACCGAAATCGAAGGCGTGCGCTTCGCCGCCACGCCGGCACAGCACTTCTCTGGGCGCGGGTTGTTCGACAGTAACCGCAGGCTGTGGGCGTCCTGGGTGATGATCGACGAAGGGCTGCGGCTGTTCTTCAGCGGCGACACCGGTTACTTCGCCGGTTTTCGCGAGATCGGCGAGCGCTACGGGCCGTTCGACCTGACCTTGATGGAGACCGGCGCCTACAACGTTGCCTGGCCCAATGTGCACATGCAGCCGGAGCAGACCCTGCAGGCGCACCGGGATCTGAAAGGCCGTTGGCTGCTGCCGATTCACAACGGTACCTTCGACCTGTCGATCCACAGCTGGCAGGAACCCTTCGAGCGCATCCTGGCGCTGGCCAATGCCGCCCAGGTGCAACTGAGCACACCACAGATGGGCGAGCGGGTCAGCCTCGACTCGCCGCATCCGGGGCAGAACTGGTGGCGGCCGCGGCCATTGCCGCAACGGGGCAGGTCATCCGAGCGGGCGGTGGCAGCGCGCTAGTCCTTGACCTGCTTGTCGTCCTTCAACAGTTTCGAGGGCGGCTTGCCGCTGTCGCTGCGCACCTGGGCATGGCTGATCAGGGCGAAAATGAAGCTGCCGCCAATGATGTTGCCGGCCAGGGTGGGCAGGGCGAAGTCGAGCCAGAAGGCGCTCCAGCTCTGCTCGCCGGCCCAGACCAGATAAGACACCTCGACCGAGCCCACTACTATATGAGTGAAGTCGCCCAGGGCCATCAGGTAGGTGATCATCAGGATGATCCAGATCTTGGCGTGCTCCATGGACGGGATCATCCAGACCATGGTGGCGATCATCCAGCCCGAAACGATGCCCTTGGCGAACATCTGGCCGATGTCGTTCTCCATCACCTTGCGGCCCACATCCAGGAAGGCGATGTCGGTCTTGCTGTCGAAGATCGGCAGTTCGAGCATTACCCAGGCCACCAGCAGGGTGCCGGCCAGGTTGCCGAGCAGGACGATGGTCCACAGGCGCAGCAGGCGGCCCAGGTTGATGAGGGTGGGGGTGGTCATCAACGGCAGCACGGCGGTCAGGGTGTTCTCGGTGAACAGTTGCTGGCGGGCGAGGATCACTGCCAGAAAGCCTGCGCTGTAGCCCAGGCTGGCGACTACCTGGGCGCTGTCGCCCTCGGGCAGGCGAGCATAGAACAGCCCCATGGCCATCAATGACAGGCCCATGGTCAGGCCGGCCGCCAGCGCCGACCACCACAGGGCGGCGAGGGTGCGCTCCAACTCCTGGTCGCCCTGGGCGCGGATGATCTCGTGCAGCACCGCCGCCCGGGGCGGCTGGTTATGGCTGACTTCCTGCTCTTCGTCCGGCGACAGCCCCGGGGTCTTCTCGCTCTGTGCATCGCTCATGGCAGCCGCTCCGCTTGCGTGTTTCTCTACAGAGCGGCAACCGCGCCGAATAGTTGCCGAGCGGCCGCCGGATGGCGATCGAAAGTTTTTTCAGATCAAGGTGTTGACTCTGAAATCAAACCGCGTATTATTCGCCTCCTCGCAGCGTTGAACGCCACGAGGCAAGCGGTAAGTTGTTGAGGTTGAAGGTGTTTTGCAGAAAACGACTTCGAAAGAAACTTCAAAATAACGCTTGACAGC